>JACDGQ010000371.1 GCA_013821615.1 Planctomycetota bacterium | reverse complement strand
GGCGACGACCGCTACGCGCCGGCCGGCGACCGCCTGGTGCGCGCCCTGCGCGACGACAGCGCGCGCGTGCGCGGCTTCGCCGCCATCGCCCTCGGCCGTCTGCAGTTCCACGACGCGGTGCCGGGCCTGGTGCGGGTACTCGCCGAGAACGACGACGTCGACGCCGGCCTGCGCCACGCCAGCGTCATGGGGCTGGTCGGCTGCGCTGCGCCGGACGAGCTCGCCGCGCTGGTCGGCGACCGCCGCCACGCGGTACGCCTGGGCGCGCTGCTGACGATGCGCCGCCGCGGCGACGCGCACATCGCGGCCTTCCTCGACGATCCCGCCGCCGATATCTGGGCAGAGGCGGTGCGCGCGATCTATGACCTGCCCATCGCCGACGCCATGCCGGCGCTGATCGCGCACTTCGGCCAGCCGGTGCCGGCCGGCCTGCCCGACAAGGCCGCGCACCTGCTCGCCCTGCGCCTGATCCACGCCGCCGCGCGCCACGGTGACGACGCCTGCGCGCTACGCCTGGCCGCCTACGCGGCCGGCACCGCGGGCACGCCCGAGCTGCGCGCCGCGGCGCTGAAGACCCTGCTGACCTGGAACCACCCCAACAGCATCGACCCGGTGCTGGGCAGGTACCGCCCGGCGCTGCTGCGCGACAAGGCGCTCGACACCACCGCGCTCAAGGACGCGGTGCTGCGCATCGTCGCGCGTGGCGAGAACGAATCGCTGGGCACTGCGGTGATCCTCGCCAACCAGGCCGGCTTCCCGCTCGACGACCGCACCCTGCTCGGCATCGTCGACAACACCGTGCTGCCCGCGGGAGTGCGCATCGAAGGCCTGCACCAGCTGGTCGCGCGCACCAACGCCGACCTGCGCGGCCGGCTCGACCGCCTGATGCGCGACGACCAGGCCGAGGTGCGCAACGCCGCCTTCGACGCGCTGGCCAGCTACGACCAGCCCGCCAGCGTCATGGCGGCCGCGCAGATCCTCGATGGCATCATCGGCGCGAACCCGGTGACGGTGATCACTGAGCGCAGCGATGGCGATTGGAGCGAGCTCGGCATCCACGCCCCGGCGCTGAAGCCGCTGACCAGCGACAGCAGCCCACTGCTGGGCGCGGTGGTGCGCTGGGTGCCCGGCTTCGCGCCCCCGCATAAGGACGCCGGCGCGGTCGATGGCACCCTGCCGCGACTGCTCGACGACCAGCTGCCGGCGAACGACGACGACCCCGCGCACAGCACCTGGCTGGACGGCGGCGAGAGCCGCTTCGTGCTCGACCTGCAGCGTTCCATCGAGGTAGCGCGCATCGCCACCTATTCGTGGCACAAGGCCGAGCGCGCTGCGCAGCAGTTCGTGCTCTACGGCGCCGACGGCGCGACCATGCCCGATCCCGCCAGTGGCACGCTGGGGGGCTGGACGCGCATCGCGCGCATCGACACCACTGGACAGCAGGCCGGCGGCAAGCAGGCGAGCTGCGTGCTCGCCAACGCCGCCAGCATGGGCAGGTACCGCTGGCTGCTGTGGCAGAACCTCGCGCACGGCGTCGGTACGTTCTATGCCAAGCTCAATGTCTTCGCCGCCGGCCGGCCGCTGCCCGGGGTGGTGCGCGTGATCGCGGCGCGCACCGACGGCGAGTGGGGCGAGCTGCCGATGGGCGCGCCAGCCGATGGCGATGACGCCGCCGGCAAGGGCGTCACCTGGGTGGCCGGCGCCAAACTGGTCGGTCCGCACCCCGACGCGGGCGCCCAGGGCCAGATGCTGCCGCGCCTGACCGGCGGCGGATTGCCGGTGAGCGACGACGACACCCTGCACAGCACCTGGCTGGACGGCGGCGAAAGCCGCTTCGTGCTCGACCTGCTGCAGCCGACCGCGCTCGCCCGCATCAGCACCTACTCCTGGCACAAGGCCGAGCGCGCGGGCCAGCATTACGCGCTGTGGGGAGCGAACGGCCAGCAACAGCCCGACGCCGCCGGCGAGGACCTGTGGAAGAGCGGCTGGAAGCGCTTCGCCCAGGTCGACACCGGCTGGCTCGGCAAGGGCGGCAAGCAGGGCAGCGCGGTGGTCGGCGTCAGCGGCGATCTCGGCACATGGCGCTGGGTGCTGTGGCAGAATCTCGACCGCAAGCCCATGACCGGCACCTTCTATGCCCGGCTCAACGTCTTCGCGGTCGGCACCACGGTCCCGGCCATCGCCAGCGCTCCCGACCGCGTGCAGCTCCAGGCGAAGCAGCACGTGGTGCTCGGCCTCGGCAAGGATCCCTCGCCTGCGGCCGCCGCGCTGCTCGGCACCTGGGTCGACCGCCTGGTCGCGGGCGAGGCGCCGCCGACGCTCGCTCTGGAATTGCGCGATGCCGCCAAGGCGCGCAGCGAGCCGCCGTTCGCCGCAGCGCTGGCCAAGCTCACGACCACGCTGCCGGCAGGCGACGCACTCGCGCCGTTCCGCATCGCCCTGGCCGGCGGCGACGCCGACCGCGGGCGCGACGTCTTCCGCCAGCACGCCGCGCAGTGCATCCGCTGCCACGCCGTCGACGGTGACGGCGGCAACGTCGGGCCCGAACTGCGCGGCGTCGCCAACCGTCTCAGCCGCGAGCGCATCCTCGAGTCGCTGATCGTGCCCAACGCCGTGGTCGCCCCCGGCTTCGGCACGGCCTCGGCGACCCTGACCGACGGCAGTTCGGTGAGCGGCGTGTGGCTGGGCCAGACCGCCGCCGAGGTGGTCATCCGCCCGGCCGGCGCAAAAGAGGTGCACATCCCCCTCGCCCAGGTCGCGAAACTCACCCCGCCCATCTCACCGATGCCGCCGATGGGCGGCATGCTCAACTCTTACGAGCTGCGCGACGTCCTGGCATTCCTGAACTCCCTGCATTGAGCCGACCTCGACGGAGATGAGAGAACCGCCAAGACGCCACGCCCGCAGGAGTTGTCCAACGGCTCCACCCTGTGCCGGTATACCAGACCACCTGGGAATGAGCCCGACCAGCCGACCTTGGCGTCTTGGCGATTCCATCCTTCCCAGTTCCCGTTTTCCGCCACGCATCACCACCGCACCCCTGAAAGGGACCCTCCGCATGCTCAAGAAACTCGCCCTCCTCCTCGCCGCGACGTTCGCCTGCTCCGGCGCCGCCACGGCCGCCGATTCCACGCGCGATGACAAGGCCGCCGAGAAGCTCGGCTGGATGCTCGGCATCCAGTGCTGGACCTTCCGCGCCAAGAGCCTGTTCGAGACCATCGAACTCGCGCACGAGCTCGGCCTCAAGTACATCGAGACCTACCCCGGGCAGAAGCTCGGCGACGGCACCGACGCCAAGAACGACCCGGGCATGAGCGCCGAGAGCAAGAAGGCGCTGCACGCGCAGCTCGACAAGTTCGGCGTCAAGATCATGGCCTGCGGCGTGATCGGCATCCCCAAGGACGAGGCCGGCGCGCGCAAGGTCTTCGACTACGCCAAGGAGTTTGGCCTGCGCAGCATCACCACCGAGGCCGGCGAGGACGCCTTCGACACCATCGACAAGCTGATCAAGGAGTACGGCGTCAAGGTCGGCATCCACGAGCACGCCAAGCCCAACCACTACTGGCACCCCGAGATCGTGCTCAAGGGCATCATGGGCCACAGCGCCGACCTTGGCGCCTGCGCCGACATCGGCCACTGGGGCCGCTCGGGACTGAGCGCGGTGGAATGCGTCCAGCAGCTCAAGGGCCACATCATCAGCCTGCATCTCAAGGACATCGAGAAGGTCGGCGAGCACAGCCGCGACGTGCCCCTGGGCACCGGTGGCACCAAGCCCGGCGAGGTCCTTGCCGAACTCAAGAAGCAGGGATTCAAGGGCCTCTTTTCGCTCGAGTACGAGCACGAGGGCCCGATGCTGGTCGACGAGGTGAAGGCGTGCATCACGTACTTCGATCAGCAGGCCGAGGCGCTCTCGAAGTAAGTTGATCGTTTGCAGCGCGGCGTACCGTCCGCGGTACGCCTCCTCACCGCCCGCGTCGTTCGACGCGGGCGGTTTCGTTTCCTGAGCGGTCGTCCGCCTTTATCTGCCGGTCACCGACACGCAGGCGCGCAGAATCCCGCGCGGGATGCGCGTCGATCGCTGGAAGTTCTCTCGAGAGCGCCAACGGCGCGATCCCAGGGCAACGCACTGCTCATTGCCCACATCTTTCGTTGGTGATCCGCTGTCACTGTTCAGAGCGCCGCAGGCG
>JACDGQ010000370.1 GCA_013821615.1 Planctomycetota bacterium | reverse complement strand
GGGCACGACGGCGCAGGCGCGCGCCCAGGCGCGCTTCGGGGCCGGAACCATGGTCGCCGCCTACCGGGACTTGTACCGCGGGCTCCTGGGCTGACCGTGGCGGCCATGGCCGAACCGGATCCCGTCACCGCCCGCCGCGGCCGCCGCGACGACGGCACCGTCACCGTGCACCGCCGCGCCACCATGTCGGGCACCATCCGCGTCTCGGCAGTGCTGATCGTGCTGAATGGCGAGCGCCACCTCGACCGCGTACTCGCCGCGCTGTCGTTCTGCGCTGAGATCCTGATCGTCGATTCCGGCTCCACCGACGGCACCATCGCCATCGCCACACGCCACGGCGCGCGCGTGGTGCACCAGGACTTCCTCGGCTACGGCGCGCAGAAGCGCGCGGCGGTCGCGCTGGCGCGGCACGACTGGATCCTGGCCATCGACGATGACGAGGTCCTCGACTACGAGGCCGCCGCGACCATCCAGGTCCTCGACCTCGCCGACCCGACGCGCGCGTGGCAGCTGCGCCGGCGCACCTACATCGGCGCGCGCGAGGTGCGCTACGGCCAGTGGCGGCCCGATCTCAGCCTGCGCCTGTTCAACCGCACCTGCGCGAATTTCAGCGCGGACGTGGTGCACGAGGCCGTGCGCCCGGCCGGCGCGGTGCTGACCCTGCCCGGCTCGCTGCATCACTTCAGCTTCCGCGACTACGCCGACGTCTTCACCCGCCTGGCCGGCTACGCGCGTGCCAAGGCCACCAAGTACCACGCCCGCGGCCGCCGCCCGTGGGCCGCCGCGCTGATCTTTCGCGGATGCTGGGGCTTCCTGCGCAGCTTCGTGTTCAAGCTCGGCTTCCGCGACGGCGTCGCCGGCGTGGTGGTCGCCCTGTCGGTGGCCGTCGACAGCGCTTTGGGGTTGGCGATGGCGGGGGAGGAGGAGACGGGGGAGTGAGTGGGGAGCTGTGGCCTGTGGGTGATCCGGGGGTGGAACGGGGCTGCGAGCTGCGAGCTGCGAGTCGCGAGCGCGGGCAAGCGGTCCGACACGCACCCAATGTCGCGCGACGCTACGCGTCTCGCCTCTCGCCTCTCGCCTCTCGCCTCTCGCCTCTCGCCTCTCGCCTCTCGCCTCTCGCCTCTCGCCTCTCGCCTCTCGCCTCTCGCCTCTCGCCTCTCGCCTCTCGCCGGGGGCGGCATGTGGGCTCCAACCGGTGATGAACGCGTAAGGTGCTGAAGACGGGCGTTCCCGTATCATACGCGGGTGATGTGCCCCGGTGGCAGACGCACATGTGCTGAGCCGGGCACGCATCCCCTGGCAGCAGACCGCTCGCACGCAGGAGTCCCGACCATGCGCACCCCGACCACGACCGCCCGCCGCCTCGCCATTGTGGCGGTCCTCGGCTTGGCCGCCTGGGCGCCGGCGGCCCACGCCCTCGAGAAGGACGAGGCGCGCCATCTGCTCGCGCGCACCGGGTTCGGCGGCACGCCGGCCGAGATCGACCAGCTGCTGCCGTTGACCCGCGAGCAGGCGGTCGACGCGCTGATCGCCGGCACCCACGCCACCACCCGCACCAAGCCCCTGGAGTGGTGCGCCGGCGACTACGCGGCCTACATGCGCGCGCGCAGCGCGGACTGGGACGCGGCGCGCGGCATCGCCGACCGCAGCGCGCGCGACAAGAAGGAGAACGAACTGCGCGGCGAGCGCGACCGCCGCAGCCGCGAGCTCAAGGGCTGGCTCTACCAGGAGATGATCACCACCGATTCGCCGCTCACCGAGCGCATGGTGCTGTTCTGGTCCAACCACTTCACCTCGGCGCTGCGCACCATCGAAGAGCCGCGCGTGATGTTCGAGCAGGACGCGCTGATCCGGCGCGACGCGCTCGACAACTTCGCCTTCTTCCTCAAGGACATCAACACCGACCCGGCGATGTACCGCTACCTCGACTCGGACTCCAACGTCTCGGGACGGCCGAATGAGAACTACGCGCGCGAAGTGATGGAGCTGTTCACCCTGGGCGAGGGCCAGAAGTACACCGAGGGCGACATCCGCGAGGCGGCGCGCGCCTTCACCGGCTACAAGCTCGACCCCGCCACCGGCCGCGCCGCGCTCAGCCCCGGTGCGCACGACAACGGCTGGAAGACCATCTTCGGCAAGAAGGGCACCTTCGACGGCGACGACGTCATCAAGCTGCTGCTGCTCAGCGAAGAGCGCGTCGCGATCAACGTCGCCGAGAAGTTCTGGAAGGAATTCGTCGCCGACACCCTCGACAGCAAGGAGGTCTACAAGCTCGCCGGCACCTTCTACCACGCCAAGTACGACATCCGCAAACTGCTGCGCGCGACCCTCCTGACCAAGCAGTTCTGGGACGCCGACAACCGCGGCACGCTGTTCAAGTCGCCGGCGGAATACGTGGTCGGCACCGCGCGCCTGCTGCAGCTGCCGATCGACGATCCTTACGGCTATGCCCAGCTTGCCGATCACATCGGCTACAGCATCCTCGATCCGCCGAACGTGAAGGGCTACCCCGGCAGCGCCAGCTGGATCAGCACCGAGACCCTGCTGAGCCGCTGGGAGGTCGCCGACCAGATGATCGGCGGCAAGGTCGGCGCGGGCCCCGATGTCGGCAGCATGATGGGCGGCGCGATGGCCGCCGCTCCGACCAAGCCGGCGGATGGCAAGGACGCGAGCAAGGACGGCAAGAAGGAGCCGGCGACCGCGAAGAAGGAGGAGCCCGCGGGCGGCCGGAAGGAAAAATCCGACGAACCGCTGCTGAGCCTGCTGCCCAAACCGTGGGTCGCCGACGCGCGCACCAAGGGCGCCGATGGCGTGGCCCAGGCCATCATGCTGCTCCTGCCACTGCCGCCGATCGACGAGATCGCCAAGGACGCCGGCTTCGACCAGGCGCTGCGCCAGATCGTCCACGACCCCTCGTTCAACCTCAAGTGAACCGGAGAACCGCCATGCTACGCCGCGATCTGCTCAAGATGGGAAGCGCCGCCGCCATCGGCATGCTGGCGCCCGGCCTGGCGCATGCCGCCGACCCGGCGGGCGACAAGACTCCCGGTACCCTCGCCTGGGACCGTTCGCTGGTGCTCATCGAGCTCGGCGGCGGCAACGACGGGCTCAACACCGTGGTGCCGTACGCCGACCCCGAATACTACAAGCTGCGCAAGCGCATCGGCGTGCCCGAGGCGGACGTCTTCAAGCTCGACAAGGGGCTGGGCCTGAACGGCACCATGAAGGCGCTCGAGGCGTCGTGGAAGGAGGGCGACCTCAGCGTCTTCCTGGGGCTGGGCTACCCCAACCTCAACCGTTCGCACTTCCGCGGCATCGACATCTGGAACGGCGCCTCCAAGCACGACGAGATGCCGCCCGATGGCTGGCTGGCGCGCATCCTCGACGGCGCGAACGGCGGCGCGCCGTCCGACCTGCTCGCGCACAGCATCACCCTGGGCGGCAACGGCGCCTACGGCGGCGGCGGCGCGCTCTACGGCCACCAGCTCAATCGCCTGACCATGGAGCGTCCCGAGGACTTCGTGCGCCGCGCCAAGCGCATCCCCAAGCCCGGCGACAAGATCCCCAACCCCGCGATGTCGCACATCATGCACATCCAAGGCGACATCAACCGCACCGCCGACCGCCTCGAGGAGGCTTACCGCAAGGCGCCCAAGCTGCCGGACTTCCCGCGCACCGGATTGGGCGAGCACCTGCAGATCGCGGCCAAGCTGATCACTGCGGGCGTGACCTGCCCGGTCTACAAGACCGGCATCTACGGCTTCGACCACCACTCCAACGAGAACGCCGCGCACCCGGGCATGGTCGGCGAGCTCGCCAACGCCCTGGCGGCCTTCCGCCTGGCGCTGAAATCCGTGCCGGGCGCGTGGGAGCGCACCACGGTGATGACCTACAGCGAGTTCGGCCGGCGCGCGGTCGAGAACGACAGCGGCGGCACCGACCACGGCACCGCCGCGCCGCACCTGGTCATGGGCGGGCAGGTCACCGGCGGCTTTTACGGCAAGCAGCCCAGCCTGACCCAGCTCGACAACGGCGACCTGGTCTACACCACCGACTTCCGCAGCATGTACGCGACCATCGCCCAGCAGTTCTGGGGCTACAAAAAGTCCTTCCTGAGCGACAAGGGCATCCAGGCGATCCCCAAGGTGTTCAAGACGGTTTGAACGCCCGGGCTTCTTGAGGTCGCACGGAGGCGAGCGGGGAAG
>JACDGQ010000008.1 GCA_013821615.1 Planctomycetota bacterium | reverse complement strand
CCGCTGCGGCAGCCGCGCCCGCCACCGCCGCGCCGATCGCGGTCGAGACCGGCTGCGGCGCCTGCGACGTGTGCCTGGGCGAAACCCTCGAACTGCCCGCCGACGAGGCCCTGCTCACCGCGCAGAAGATCATCAGCGCCGCCTGGCGCGTCGACGGCCGCTTCGGCGCCGGCCACGTCATCGACGTGCTGCTCGGCCGCCGCACCGACAAGGTCGAGCGCGCCGGCCACGACCGCCTCGGCGTCTACGGCCTGCTCGCCACCGCCGGCGAGGCCGCGCTGCGTTCGTGGATCGACCAGCTGGTCGTGCAGGGCTACCTCGCCCTGCGCGAGGACGGCATGTTCAGCTTCCTCGTCCACACCGAGGCCGGCAAGGCGCTGTGCAAGGGCCAGGGCACCGTGCGCCTGGGCCGCGACGTCGCCCCCGCCAAGGGCAAACGCGGCGCCAAGGCCGCCAAGGGCGCCGCCGCCCCGGCCGATGTCGCGCCCGCCGACCAGGACCTGTTCGCGCGCCTGCGCACGCTGCGCAAGCTCATCGCCGACCACCACGGCGTGCCGCCCTACATCGTCTTCAACGACGTCACCCTGCGCGCCCTGGCCAGCCAGCGCCCCACCGACGACCGCGCCATGCTCACCGTCAAGGGCGTCGGCGAAAGCAAGCTCGCCCGCTACGGCGCCGCCTTCCTCGCCGTCATCGCCGGCACCTCCCCGGAGGCTGCGCAGTCCGCGATGGAGTAGAACCGCTGCGGAAGCCGGATGCCGTCCCTCCCCCCTGGGACCGCGGGCCACTGGCCCGCATCAGCCGTGGTAAGGGGGGCAACCGCCCTGCTTCAGGCACGAATCCCGATCAGTGGTTCCACAGCATCTCGCCATCACCTCCCCGCCCGACGAGCGGGCGAGTGGCCCACGGTCCCAGGAGGGAGCCAGGCCGCTCGACCTGCCAGGGGTCTCCGCGCACAACCCCGGGCGCCTTAACCGTGGAAACCCGCTCCCTGCGGTTTAGAACTCGCGTGCCCCTGCTGTGTTCGAGTTCCGGCCGCAATCCCCTGGCCTTTCTCTACCCCAGGGAACCTGCTCGCTACCGGGCCATGCCCGGGAATGGCGGTTCCCACCTGAACTATAGGTTCAGGGAAGCCTGCTGGTCACGGCACGAGCGGAGGCATTCTTCCCGGTACGATCGGCGCGCGGACGTGGGCGTTCCGCCTTCCGCCGGCCGTACCCGCGCTGTCCTGCCTGGCGACTGGTCGCTGGTGCGGGCGCGCTCTGCAGTCCGCCGCGGCAGCCCGCTGCGCCGGACCGCGCTCCCTCCGCCCGCGGGCCGTCCATGAAGATCACCCTGGCCCAGGCGATGGGCACCTGCTTCGGCGTCCAGGACGCCATCGATCTCGCCCTCGACCCCGAGTTCAAGGACCGTCTGACCGTGGTCGGCCAGCTGGTGCACAACCCGCAGACCACCGCGCGGCTGCGCGCCAACGGCGTGCGCATCATCGAGCGCGACCAGATCGACAGCATCACCACCGCCGCGGTGATGGTGACCGCGCACGGCGCCTCCGACGCGACCAAGGAGCAGCTGCGCAGCCGCGGCTTCACCGTCTACGACGCGACCTGCCCGCTGGTCATCCGCCTGCACAAGCTGGCGCGCTTCCTCGAACGCCTCGGCTACTTCCCGGTGGTGATCGGCGAGGCCAGCCACGTCGAGGTGCGCGGCGTGATCGGCAACCTCGCCAACGCCGCGGTGGTGCGCGACGAATCCGACCTCGCCCAGCTCGCCGGCCATGCGCGCATCGGCGTGGTCAGCCAGACCACCAACCGCCTCGAGAAGGTCCAGAAGCTGGTCACCGCCATCCGCGCCCTGCCCGGCGTCGAGGACGTGCGCTTCATCGACACCATCTGCGCGCCCGTGAAGGAGCGCCAGCAGGCCATCCACCAGCTGCTCTCCGAGGACATCGATCTGGGCATCGTCATCGGCGGCCAGAACAGCGCGAACACGCGCAAGCTGCAGGAGCTGATCCTCGACCGCGGCATCGAGGCCCACCACATCGAGGACGCCGCCGAGCTCGACGCCGCCTGGTTCGCCGGCAAGCACCACGTCGGTATCACCGCCGGCACCAGCACCCCGCAGGACGTCATCGAGGCGGTGCACCAGCGGGTGCGGGAATTGGCGGCGTCCGCCTCCCACGCTTGAGCGCCACTGCCCTCTCCTACGCTGGCAGCCATGACCGAAGCGGCCATCGCGCCTCCGCCTGAGACCGCCCCCGCGGGCGATCTCGAGCTCGGCTACCAGGTCGACCTCGACGCCTTTTCCGGCCCGCTCGACCTGCTGCTGTTCCTGGTGCGGCGCAGCGAGGTCGACATCGCCGACATCTCCGTGGCCGCCATCGCCGACCAGTTCGTCGCGGCGCTCGCCCTGCACGACCTGCCGCTCGACGTGGCCGGCGACTTCATCCTGATGGCGGCGACCCTGCTCGAACTGAAGAGCCGGCTGCTCGCCCCCGATGAGACCGCCGAAGCGGCGCCGGACGGCGCAGACGACGAGCTCTTCGACCCGCGCGCCGGCCTGATCCGCCAGCTGCTCGCCTACCGCCGCTTCAAGGAGGCGGCCCAGGCCCTGGACGCCTGCGCGGACCTGCACGCCGCGCGCCGCCCGCGCCAGACGCGCGAACTCATCCCCGAGGACCCGGAGGAGGTCGACGGCCTCGACCTCGGCCACCTCGACGCGGGCCAGCTCCACGACCTGTGGTCGCGCGTGCTGGCGCGCATCAGCGGCTTGGGCCCGCGCACCGTCCTCAACGACGACGCGCCGATCGAGGTCAAGATCGCCCTGCTGGTCGACGGCCTGCGCACCACCGGCACCGCCACCCTCGGCGATTTCTTCGCGCGCGAGCCCGGCCAGACCGGCCGCATCGGCGTGCTGATGGCCGCCCTCGAATGCGCCCGCCAGCGCCTGATCGAGGCGCGCCAGCTCGAGCAGTACGGCGCCGTGCAGCTGCGCTGGCGCGCCGAGGATGTGCCCGCCACCATGCCTGAGGAACCGGTCGAAGAGCCGCGTCGCCGGCGGCGGCGCCTGGCGCTGGTCACGTGGCAGCCGCCGGCGGCCGCTGCACCTGTCGACGCCGCCGCCGCCAGTGGCGAGACCGCCGAAGCTTCCGAGCCGGTCGCCGACGCACCCGAAGTGGAAGAGCTCGTCGAGAGCGACGAACAGCGCTTCCTGCGCGAACTCGAGTCGGCTTGCGCCGTCGAGGCCGTGCTCAGCCGTGTGGTTGATCTCGAAGCGGGGTTCACAGCGTTCCTGAGTGCGAAGGCGGCGGCTGATGCGGCTGGCACCACCGACCCCGCGGCGGCGTCTACCGGGGAGGCTTCGGAACGGTCCGACACGCCCGAGCCTGCGCCCACCGACCCCGTCGCCGCCGCCACCTGAACCTCCCCGCCCCCGGGCTTGCCAGGATAGGCAACCTCCCTAGCCTGCGGCACTCCCGATATCCGGGGCACTTCCCGGATCCGGCATTGGTAGGGCGCTGTAGCTCAGTGGTTAGAGCGGTGGCTTCATAAGCCATAGGTCCCCGGTTCAAGTCCGGGCAGCGCTACCAGTATGTAAACCCTGGCGTGAGCTGGGGTTTATTCGTTTGGAGGCGGTGCGCCCCGATACGCCCTTGCCAAGGAGTAGATTTCGGCCTCCGCCCTGCGCTGCTGCCGGCCGGGCATGGTAGGAGCATTCCCCGCGGCTTCCGGTTCTGGGAATGCACATTGTATTTCCAGCCGTCCGCCTCGTCCGGGCACAATTCGCGGAAGAGTGCTCGAACTCCCCTGAATACCGTCCAATGCTCCAACGCGACGGTGGTCGCTGCATATCACCGCGCGTGTCCAAGCGGTCGACTGATCGCGAAATGACTATCAACGCACCACATGATCTTATCTTGACGATAGGAGAACTTGACGTATTTCTCCGCAGGTACCATGATCGACCGTCCTCGACTTCATGATTTTCCGGTTGTCTATCGGGCAGCATTCGGATCTGGAAGTTGCGTGTGGTCATAAAGGTGGAGCCGTTCTCCATATCATTTGCTCTCCTTTGGAAGGCCGCCTGTCTCCAGATGGCCAAATTTCCCTGGATAGGATCATTATGCATCGGCTGACTCCCTCGATCCTCGCGACACTGATTGCGCTTGGTGCTGGTGCTTCCAGCCAATTGCACGCGGTCGCCGCCGATGCCACTTACCCGGCTCCCCTGGTAACGCCGAGCACCGACGATGTGCTGTTCGCGGGCGCGGCACCATTGGCGGTGAACGCCGATCAAGTAAAGATCGGCGGTGGGCAGATTGCCACGGGTGGCAATGCGGGGATCGGAGGCCTGTCGGGCGGGGACCGCCTCGACGTCTTCGGCTCTACGCGCTTGCGCGGAAATGCCGCTGTTACCGTGCCCGCCGCAACCGACGGGTTGCTCAGTCTGACCGTGACGGGCAATGGCACCATCGGCATGGGTTTCAATGCGACCGCTGCGACCAACCCCTTCGGCGCGCCTGCCGGATCGCTGTACGTCGGCGGCACCAATGGCCAGAACCTCTCCCTGACCACCATGGGCGTCGAGCGCATGCGGCTGGATACTTCCGGTCGCATTGGTGTCGGCACCTCCCCCGTTGCCACCATCGGCCGATTGCAGCTACCGCAGGGGACCACGCGTGACCAAGGCCTGGCCTTGGGGTCGGACGTGTCCCTGTACCGCTACAACACCGGCAGCCTCGCCATCGACTCCGGCGGTGGCGACGTCACCGCCACGCTGCAGCGCGGCGCGACCCGCACGTACATCGCCGCGACCGCCGGCGGTGGCTACCTGGTGACCGACACCAACCTGCCGCTGACGTTCCGCACGGCGAACACCGATCGGATGGTCATCGCCGGAAGTGGCAATGTCGGCATCGGCACGGCGGCGCCGGCAGCGCGGTTGGATGTCGAAAGCGGCAATGCCATCCTCGCTGGTTCCGGAACTGGCGGTGCGCTCCATGTCGGCAGCGGGTCAGACAACGTCAGCAACACCAATCGCGGACTTTCTGTCCAGGACAGCGACCCTAACGCGAATGTCGCATTCGGCCTCGGCAGCTCGACCGCGAACAGCCTCGGCATGGTCTGGAATGGAACCGCGAAAATCGGCAGCATCTACACGTTCAGCAACGCGTGGCCCCTGTACTATTCTGCCTCCTACCACCAATTCACGAACGGCGTCGTATCCATCGGCGGAGCGCCGCTCGGCGGCGTCAAATTGAGCATTGTCGGATCCAGCGCCGCCAACACGCATCTTGGCTTTTCGGATACCAATGCCGGTGGCCAGGTCTGGTACATGGGCCCAGGGGTCGGATCGGGCTCGCCCAGCGCGTTCTCTCTCTACAACGCGACCAATTCATCGACACTGATGACCGCCACCGCCAGCGGTTTCGTGGGCATCGGCACCACGGCTCCGGCCTCGATGGGCAGCGGAGGAACTCCCACCATTCTCCAGGTCCATGGTTCAGCGGGCGCAATCCCCTACGGATTGATCGAGGTCTCTTCGCAGACGGCGATCGTGGGGAATCCCACTGGTAGCCTGGATTATGGTATTCCCGGTGTAGGACGCACGGCTGTGATCCAGTCAGTCTGCACCAATAGCTCATCACTGGGTGGGTATTTGGATTTCTTCACAGCATCTGGCGGCACGCTCGTGCAACGCATGCGTATTACTGATTCTGGGAACGTGGGCATTGGCGTGACCGCCCCGACCTCAGCCCTCGCGGTCAACGGCACCATAAGTGCCAAGGAGATCAAGGTCGTCGCCAACCCCGCCGACTACGTCTTCGCCGACGGCTACCGCCTGCGCCCGCTCGCCGAGGTCGAGGCCTTCATCACCGCGCACAAGCACCTGCCCGGTGTGCCGTCGGCCAAGGAGCAGGAAGAGCAGGGCGTACTGATGACGGATTTGATGCGGGCGCATCTCGAGAAGATCGAGGAGTTGAATCTGTACGTCATTCAACACCAGAAGGTCGTCGATGGCCAGCGCCGCGACCTGGATGACCTGCGCCGCGCCAATGCTGCGCTTGTCGCCCATCAAATGGCCCAGGACCAAGCCATCGCCCAACTGCTTGCCAAGCTTGTGGCGCTTGAACCTCCTGCCAACGGGCCGGCGATGTCCGTTGACCCTAGCAAAGCCCCGGTTGGCGCTTTCAGGCTCCGCCCTGTCGATGCAAACGCGTTTGCGATAACCCCTCCAACGTTCTCACCCTGATCGGAGATGTGCATGTCGAGTCACGATCAACAGACAGCAGGCATCATCATGCGTATCTCAACTCCCGTGCTCCTGACCATAACGCTTTTCACCGTGTGCGGAATCGAACTCGATGCCGCAGATGTGCCCTTCGCGCTGTCCGCCAGCGATGATGCGCTTTTTTCCGGTGCAGCGCCGGTGGCTGTGACGAACGTTCAGGCGAAGATTGGCGGCGGCAATATCATCGCCGGAAACGCTCTCGGCATCGGCACCTCGACGCCTACCTATCCGCTGACCGTGCAGCCCGCATCCTATCCGATGTCCTTCCTTGGTCGGACAAGTGCCGCAGATATCGGATTGATCTCCTACGGGCAATTCGCCAAATTAACCTTTGGCGGCGGCGAAGGTGGCATCGGCATGGGTGTGAGCGCCAGCGGTAGTTCGCTCTTTTTCGGGACGTCCAACAACTACACCAACGGCATTACCAACTCTGCGCTGGTGATCGATCCAAACGGCAACCTAGGTGTCGGAACGGTTTCACCGTCGGCGCGACTTTCGATCCAGGATGCGACCTACCAGAACAGCTTCACCGGCCTCGGCACGACGGTGGGCATTGGCAATGGCATCCAGAACAACTCCTTCGCGAAGCTCACCTTCGGCAACAACTACGGAAACGCCGCCGGCATCGGCGCCCAGATCACGGGCGGCGGAAGTTACCTTCATCTGGGCACATCCGACAACTACGCGGCAGGCATCACCAACTCGGCGATGGTCATCGATCCGCATGGCAACGTCGGCGTAGGAACCTCCGCACCTGTGGCGCGATTCCATGCGGCGCAGGGGTCTTCGTCCCTGTATTTCAAGGACAGCACCAACGCCGAACTCTGGCTCCAATCCAGCTCGAATGTCTATTCCGACCTGCACTTCGCCACCAATGCCGCCGACCAGGTGTCGCTGCGCGGCTCGACCTATGGCCTGAACGTCACCGGACCCGTCCCTCACCTTTCGATCAATGCCCCGGACGCGCTCCGCCCGGAATCGCTCTACGTGGTAGGCAATACCGCCACTCTTGGCAGCGCACGCCTGCTTAGCTCGCCGACCGCCTCCACCGTGACCCTCAGCCTCGATGCCGGAGCGAACGGCTTGGGCGCCCGCGACGCGCAGATCCGCGCAGTGAATAATGGCTCGAACCAGGTCTCGATGGAATTTTACGTCGCGAACGCGAATTCACCGGCGCGCGCCATGGCTATCGCACCTAACGGCTACGTTGGCATTGGCATGAGCCCGGGGGCCTCCTCGTTGCTATGCGTCAACGGCACCATTAGCGCCAAAGAGATCAAGGTCGTCGCCGTTCCCGCCGATTACGTCTTCGCCGACGGCTACCGCCTGCGCCCGCTGGCCGAGGTCGAGGCTTTCATCACCGCGCACAAGCACCTGCCTGGTGTGCCCTCGGCCAAAGAGCAGGAGGAACAGGGCGAGATGGTCGCGGACCTGATGCGGGCGCATCTCGAGAAGATCGAAGAATTGAATCTGTATGTCATCCAGCAGCAGAAGGTCATTGATGACCTAGTCGTGCAGCAGAAGGCCGCTGCACAAGCTTCGGCGCGGCAGGACGCCGCACTCGCGCAGGTGCTTGCCGCGCTGGCGGCCATCAAAGCGGATCGTGGGGAAAGGTCCGCGGCTTCTCCATGATTCGCCTGGCTCAATTCGCCGTTCTTCCTTCAGCACGAATGTGAGATCATCAATGAAGTCCCCGCTCGTGTGCATCCTTTGCGCCGCCTCGACGATGGTGATCGCGCAAGATATTCCGGCACCCCTCAACGTCACGACCTCGGTCGCCGGCCGGCAGGAGGTCTTGACCCTGCAGAATCTCAATGCTGGCGTGGTGACGGGTGGCGGGGACGAGGCGGACCTGCTGTTCGAGGCCAAGACGGATACCGGCAACGTCTATCGCATTGGCGGGATTGGCGGCGCCGTTGCAACCGTGCCAATGCCACCCGCACCGGCGACCTGGTGCTGCGCTGCGGGCCGGGCGAGGCGATGTCCGAGCGCCTGCGCCTGACCAATGATGGCACCGTGGTCATCCCCGGCTCAGGTCCCGGCGCGTTGAAAGTCGGCGGAACGCCCAGTGACAACCGGACCAACACGGCGCTCCAGGTCCAGGGATCGATCGCGTCGTGGGCGAACAACGACAACAGCCTGACCGACATTTTCGCTGCCGACCTCAATTTCTATAACAATGGCACGTCACCGACATGGGCCGGGGCGGGGATTCGTTGGTATGGCAAGACGGCACCCGGGAACTGGGGGTCGACCGACATCCCCCTGGCGAAAATGGCACTCTTCATCGGCCAGAACGCGACGAGCACCGCCCTTGCCGTGAACGGTCTTGGAACGATCTACGTACTCAACGGGAATGGAGTAGCCATCCGTGTGAACCCCAACCTGACAACGTCGTTCTTCGGCAACCAAGCGACTACGGTCGCCGCCGGCGAAGTTCAAATCGGTGGCGGCCAGATCAACGCCAGCGGGAACATCTACGTGCAGGCGACCGGCACCAACAACGCCAGCCTCTCCCTGAAGGGCGCGAGCGGCGGAACGAACTACTACCTCAGCTCCAACCAAGGTGGTGATCAGTTCGCGATCTACGACGGCGCAGCTAGCTCCAACCGCCTGACGCTGAGCGGCGGCACCTTCACCTTCCTGGGTACTGCCCCGACGACGGTGGCCGCCGGCCAGGTCGCCATCGGCGGCGGTCGGGTCATGGTCGGCGGTACGTTGTCGGCCAAGGAGATCAAGGTCACCACCAGCGGCGCCGACTACGTCTTCGAGGACGGCTACCGCCTGCGGTCTCTCGACGAGGTCGCGGCCTACGTCGCCGCGCACAAGCACCTGCCCGAGATGATGTCGGCCAAGGACATGCAGGAAGGGGGGATGCCGGTGGCGGAGGTGGTGACGAGGCAGTTGGCGAAGATTGAGGAGTTGACGTTGTATGTGATCGCGGGGGACCGGGAGCGGAAACTGCTCACGGAGCATGCTGCGGCCATCGAGAAGCGGAACGCCGCCCTGGAAGGGATTCTTGGCGCCTTAAGTGCACGTTTGGAATGCATCGAAGCATCCCGAGGGGCCTTGGCCATTCCTGGTCAAGCCAAACCGTAGGGGAATGAGCGTCCATATGGTTCAAAACACCTCGACTGAGAAATGCATCCGCGGATTGCGGGAATCCGTGAATCTTCATGCGAAGGCAAAAAATGCTCGGTAACCGACTGATTCTATCGAAATCCTTGTTGTTTATACGCATGTTTAACCTCCTGCCATTGAGATCGAGCCTTGTGATGAAACTCCCTGCAATTTCCGCGCCGCAGGTTTCCTCTTCATGCCACGGTTTCTTCCTGGCTTTTCTCGCGATGCTTTTAGGAGGAGTGGCTCACGCGGCCGACCCGGCCACTGTTAAGCGCCTAAGCGCGTCAGACGTCAACGGTAACATTCAGGCCAGTGTGGACTCAAACGGGCCTGATTACGAGACGACGTGCACTACGACCCTCCAGACCGTGTCGGTGTCTTCTCGGAATGGAATTTATTTGAGCATTCAGGATGAGCGTTGGGGCAATGGATTCTACACCCCTTTAGGCGCCAACATCGGTGTCGGAAATTATAATGCGATTTACGGCTATACGGTGGCGCCGACTGGTGGTTCGCCAACCTTTCCGATCCCCCTGACATTGACATTCGTTCGGGCGGGCACGTACCAAGTATCGATAGGTGGGCATAGTGATGTCAATACGTTCGTGAATGGTAATATGCGAATTATCGTTCAGCAAAAGCAAACCACGATCGCCACCATAAACGGGCCGCTGTCGGTCATGGGTGGATCGACCAATTCTTATACGGCCAACGCGACCGACCAGTTTTCGAATCCAGTTGCGTTAACCGGTTATGCCTGGACCGCCAACGGTGGATCCATGACGGTTGGCGGACAGTGGACGGCCCCAAACGTTGATGGGCAGTTTACCTTGACCGTAACGGCTGGATCTTTAAGCAAATCGGTCCTTGTCACAGTCACGAGGTCTTATGACGGCACCCACTATACCCGAGCGGGGCATTCTGGGACCTTTGTAGACAGGTATCCGATCATGCCACGGAGTGGGTACGTTGTCGTCCAGTTCCAAATGTACAGCCAGCCGGATGGCATGACTTCAACTTACGCAGGCAGCACCATCGGTGGCACTGGGGGATTGGTTTCAGGTTCGGGCAGCTATTATATGCCATATGTGTATAATTCAAATTTCCCCCAATACCAAGTCACCATCAACGGGAATCCCCAAGCGACGGATTGGGATTACGTGACATTCTGCACCGATACTCTTCCGTTCGACGCAATCCAGGTGACCGCGACCCCGTCGACGGTTCAGCCGACGGGTACCGCCACAGTGACTGCGCATGCGACGAAGAACGGTACTGTCATTGCGGCGGTGGATCAGCCGGCATTTTCGTATTCCGCGTCGCAAGGCTCAATTGCGGCGTCTTCCGCCGATGGGACCACCGCGACCTTCACCCCCGCTTCGGGTGTGTATGGGGCGTCGACCATAACGGCGACGAGTGTGGGCATCCATGGAACGGCCTCCGTCACGGTCCAGGCTCCATGGGACGCTGTAACCGTCACTCCGACTGGTGCGACCCTCAGTCCAGGCGGCACCCAGCAGTACTCGGCCTCGGCGACGAGTGCGGGCGCCCCTGTGCCCAACCAGCCGACCTTCATTTGGACCCAGACGGGCGGTGCAATCACCTCATCCGGTCTCTTCACCGCAGGATCGACTTCGGGAGGTTATACCGCCACTGCCAGCGCTGGCGGTGTCTCGGGTAGCGCATCGGGCGTCATTCATTTGCAGCGCAAGGTCGTAATCGTCCCCCACGAGACCAGTACGGGGCCTGGTAGGACGGTGCCATTCCAGGCTCTGGTGACCGATCTGGCCAATAACCCGACTTCTGACACGGTTACGTGGTCGGTGAGTTCCTCGTACTCTGACTCCATTGATCCAACGACCGGTGTGCTCACTGTCGACGCGACGCCTCTTCAAAGCAATGAGATGGCCCGAGGTCCTTTCTCGGTTATTGCCACCCTTTCGACCGACGCCTCGATTCAGGACCGCGTGAAATTCACCGTCTATGATCCTCTGCGGACCCCCTTGTTCGACCCAGCAGACTTGACCACCTCGAGTGGTGTCGTGCATTCAGCTGCGGCAGGATCTAGCCCGGAAAACCCCAAGGATTCGAGTTCAGATCCCATACGTTACGGAAGCGGTGAGATAGAAATGTATGTTGACGACATCGAGTCTTCCGGGTTCGCGCCTCTGAAAGTTTGCCGCAGCTACGCCAACCGCAGGCCCGTCGGTTCCGGTCCCCTCGGAGATGGGTGGGCACTCGACTCGCTTCCGTCGGTGGCCCAGAATGGCGCCGCGTTGTTGATCAACCTGAATGCGACGAGCACGTTCGTCTTCCAGGCGGTTGCGGGTTCGAATCCCCTTGCTTACACGCCCCAGGGCTTCATCCAGGACACCATGGCCACTCAGGGAGATGAGTTGGTCTTCACGGATACCACGTCAAACCGGACGATTTTCTACGGCTTCACCGCAGCGGTACCTCCGCAGCTCCGAGGCAAGCTGAAGCGCCTCATCGACACGGCGGGCAATGTGAGCGGCACCACGTATGACGCTTCATTCCAAATGACGCGCATCGACCGTATCGCCAATGTGAATGGCGCTGCAGTGACGGAAACGTTCCAATATGCCTACCGCGCTGATGGACGTCTGACCTCGGTGAGCCGGATCGTGGGCCGTAACGCGGTCATGGCGCTGTCCCGGATGGTCGTTTTCGATTATTACACCGGGGCTAACGGGGAGAACGGTGAGCAGGGGGAACTCAAGACCGCCATGTTGCAGGATGGCCTGGGGAACGTCCTCAACCGCTTTGGCTACCGCTATTGGCGCGTCGCTACGGGAGGCGGAGTCGTCGGTCTGCTCAAGTATGTCGTGAATCCCCGTACCTATGCCCGGCTCCTCGGGCAGGGCACCGACCCCATTACGGCCCCGGAAGCCATCGTCGGGGTCTTCGCGGACAAGTACTTCGAGTACGATTCGTTGAAGCGGGTAACCAGGCAGGTCATCCACGGCGGTGAAGTCGACGGATCGGGCACCCAGACCTACGCATATGCTTCTCCTGCGACCGCCACTCCGGATGCCTACAACAACTGGAGCACGAAGACCACCGAGACCTTGGCGGACGGGACGCAGAACATCGTCTACTGCAACTACGCGACGCAGGTCCTGGTCCACATCACCAAGGAGGCGGTCGCGCCCAATCGCCAGTGGTTCCATGCGTATCAGTACGATGCGCAGGGGCGCGTCGTCTGGCACGCGGCTCCGAGCGCAGTGACGGGCTGCGACGAATCGCAGCCGAACCTGGGCATCACAACGACCTCGGCCTTCATCCGCGCGAATGCCGGTCTGATCGAAACGACCGTTTACGGTCCGTCCACGACGGCCACCGCCGCGGCCGCGGGTGACATCCAGGGGTATCTCAAAAAGACCGCGTTCCAGCAAGGCAGCGGGGGAATCCCGCAGGTCATCGGCTCGCGCACCTATCTTCTCCATACTGGGAATTGATCATGGGCCACGCCCCTGCCGCTCTCGCCGCCATCTTCTGCAACCGCTTCCCCAGACACGCCGCCAGGATTGCGTTGATCCTGTTCGCGTGGTCGGCCCTGGCCGTCTGCGGGTACTCCGCGGACCTCCTCATCCCCACAGGACCCCACACCACGGCCGAGACCTTCCCGGCGTCTGGATCGGTGCCGGTCATCGCGACGGTCGCGGTGACGGATGCCAACGGCCAGCCGACTGGCGCCACGAAGACTGAATTCTTCAGCGGCAGCTCCCTGATCATCCGCGCATCTGGCGAGATCGACTTCGAGTCGGGATTCTACTGCGATCAGGGCGCCACCATGAGCGCGGTGATCTACAAGGCGCCGACGGCGACCCCTCCGACTGCGTCGCCGGCCACCATCACTGGAACCACTACTACCTTGGCGTGCGCAGGGTCGGACACCTTCCCTGAGACGCTCCAGTATGCATGGACGGCCACCGCGGTGCCGTCCAATGGCACTGCGGCGTTCGCTGGTAGCAACGGCACGAATTCCGCCAAGCAGATCCAGGTGACGGTGACCCGGATCGGTAGCTACACTTTCGCTTGCACACTGACCAACCACCTGGGCCTGACCTGCGCGGCGGGAAGCGTGACGGTGACGGCGGTGGCCACCGCGACGCAGTTGACGATCGCGCCGTCGAGCGCCACCCTCAATCCGCTGGTCACCCAGTTGTTCACCGCCTCGGTGAACGACCAGTTCGGCCAAGTGATCGTGCCCGCTCCTACCGTGGCCTGGACCGCCGTCAGCGGTGGTGTGATGACTCCGACCGGGAGTTTCACTGCCCAATCGTCGCCAGGAACGGGCTACAGCATCACTGGCGCGGCGGGAACGGCCAATGCGACCGCCGCGATCACCGTGCAGGCATTCTCTTACCCCACGGCGACCACTTCGATCGTCGCCAGTGAAACCACGTACCGCAAATCCGATGGTACTGGGGCCATGACCACGTCGCAAAGCCGGACGTGGTTCGGCTCTACCAACTGTCCGGCCTCGATCACGGTGACTGCCCCCATCATACCGACCGGGCAGAACGGTTCGGGGTCGGCCACGGCCAGGCTGAAGGTGTTCGACGTCTTTGGGCGCGTGGTCTGGTCCAAGGACGCCGACGGGTTCCTCACCTACGCGTGCTACGATCCGGCGACCGGCGCCATCGTGAAGACCATCGCGGACGTGGATGTCGCCAGGACCGGTGATTTCAGCCAGCTTCCTGCCGGTTGGACGACTCCTCCTGGTGGCGGCAAGCACCTCATATCATTGACCGCCGTCGATGACCTTGGTCGGCCCAAGTCCATAACCGATACCGCCGGAACCGTCACGTGCATCGTTTACAATGACCTGAACTTCGAGGTCAGGACCTACCCGGCGTGGGATGCCGCAAGTCATCTGCCGATGGGTCCCGTGCACGTCGTGCGCGAGCGCCGCGACGCTAATTTTCAGGAGTCCTTGTCGTTCTCGATGACAACGCCGGCGGCGGGCGCTGTTCCCAATGGCACCGAGCCCTTCGATGCCACGAATATCCAGACGTTGGCGCGCACGATTTTCAACCCGGATTACCGCCCCATCTATCGGGATGACTACGTGAGCCTGGCGGGGGCCACCTACACCTTCGTCAGTACCGCGTCAACGATCGGGGTGTCCGGGACGAATTATTACCGCACGACCATCGGATACGACGCCCGTGGACGCGCCAACCGCCAGGCCGATGCGACCGGAACGACCATCAGGAAGGTATTCGACGCCCAGTCCCACCTGATCTCGACCTGGACGGGCCTTGGCGGCGTCGATCCGGTCATGGATGGCTGGTCCCCGGGATCCCCCGGGCCGATGCTGCAGGTATCGGCAGGCGAATATGATGGTGGCGCTGCTGCGGCCGGCGACGGGACCCTGACCAAGAGCACCGCCATGGGCGAGGGGGGTGCCACCTACATCACCCAGAACGTCTACGACTTCCGCGATCGTCTGCTGACCTCGGTCGGTCCGGACAACGTCCTGACCCGTCGCACCTATGACAATCTCGACCGGGTCGTGCAGGTCGAAACCTTCGCGGGCAACAGCACCGCGCCGGCGAACCTTCGCGGGCAGTCCACGACGGCCTTCGACGATCGGGGGCTGCCCTACCAGGGCGGCAGCTGCCAGGTGGATCCCGTTACCGGTGCGATCGGCCACACGCTGACCACGGCGATGTGGTACAACGGGCGCGGCTCACCGGTCAAGACCGCCTCTCCGGCGGGGCTTCTCACTAAGATCGGATATGATGGGCTCGGGCAGGCGACCTGCACTTCGACGACCATCGATGTCGCCGAGACGCTGTACGCTGATGCCCTGACGCTGGCTAACGACACGGTCATCGAGCAGACGAAGACACTGTACGACGCTGCTTGCAAGCCCATTTGCGTCACCGCGCTGAAGCGCAAGGACAACGATACGACGTCCACGGGCGCGCTGACTCCCGCGAACGCATTCTTCACGGTTTCGGTCGGGTGGTTCGACAGAGCGCACCGGGGCATGGCCAGCGCCAGCTACGGACGCGATCCGGGCCACGTCGTCTATGATGCGTCAGGGAACCTGATCGCGACGAATGCGCTGCCGAGCGTGGCCACCCAGGCCGCACCGGTGCCGAGCGCCGCCACCACTGGCGTCCTGGTCACCGCGACGGCGTATGATGCCGCGGGGCGTCCCAGCCGTGTGACGGATCCGATGGCGCGGGTCGCAGCGCAGACCTACGACCTGCTCGGTCAGCCGCTCAGCACCATCGAGGCCTACGTCGACGGGGTTGCCGCGGCGGGCGAGATCGATACCGATCGGACGACGACGATTGTCTACAATCCGGGCGGAACGGTTGCCCAGCGCATCGCCTCGGTACCCAACGGCACCAGCACCACCACGCAGACCACCAAGTATCTGTACACCGCCCCGGCGAATGCGCACTGGGTGACCAACATCATCTACCCGGACTCGTCGGACACCGGTTCGTCGGGCACGAACCAGGTCAAGGCCACCTTTGATCGGCTCGGGCGCCGCTTGACCGGCACCGACCAGCGCGGTGTGGTCCATGCGTACGCCTACGACGGCGCCGGTCGCGCGCAGGCGGACAGCGTCACCGCGCTGCCCACCTCGGTCGATGGGGCCATCCGCGCGATCCAGTGGACCTATGACGACCTGGGTCGGATCCAGACGTCGACGAGTTACAATGCGGTGTCCGCAGGAGCGGCCCAGGACCAAGTGGCGTACGCTTATAACGGCTACGGCATGATCGCGAGCAGCAAGCAGGATCACGCCGGCATCGTCTCCTCCGGTTCGCCGGCGGTGCTGTATGGGTTCAATGACGGAGCGATCGGTTCTGCTGCCCGCTTCGTGCGCTTGGCCTCGATCACGTATCCGACCGCGAGTCGGATGGTGTTCCCCTTATGTCCTTCTACCGGTATCGGCGACGCCCTGAACCGGTGCGACCGTGTCGCCGCGGATGGGAGCGGCAACACGGTTTACGGCCAATACACCTATTTGGGTGCCGGCACCACGGTGAAGCTGGTGATGCCCTTCGCCAGCAACCTCACGCTCGACTACGGTGCGGGTGGGGGCTACGGCAATCTGGATGCCTTCGGGCGCGTGGTGACGCAGTCGTGGACGGTCGGGGGGACTGCGTGCGATGGGGTGACCTACACCTATGACAATCTCGGCAATCGCCTGAGCCGTCATCCGGCATGGAGCGTCGCACCTGCGGCCCCGAGCGGCATCGATGAGTCTGCCGGCTACGACCGCCTTAACCGCATCACCAAGGTCAACCGTGGAACATTGTCCTCTGGTCAGATTCTGGACGCGAGTTCCGTCTGGAACCAGAATTGGACTTTCGACGCGGTCGGCAACTGGTTGAAGCTGATGACCGATGCGGATGGCGGGGTGGGGAGCGCGACTGCACTCACTCAGCAACGCACCTTTTCTGCAGCGAACGAGATCAGCAGCCTGACCAGTACAGGGTCGACACCCATCGTGCCTGCATACGACTTGGCGGGCAATATCGTCAGTGGCCCCATTCCGGGGGGCATCGGCACGCGCCAATACTATACCTGGGATGCCTGGAATAGGCTCGTCAAGGTCAACGCCGATAGCGGTGGGTCTCCGGGCGCAGTGATCGCGCAATTCCGTTACGGCGCGACGGGGCAGCGCATCCGCACTGCGTTTGTCACCGGTGGCGTGACGACGACGGATGATTTTTACACCAACCAAAGTGGACAGGACCTGGAGGTGCGGCGCAACGGGGCGACCTCGCCGTACGAGCAATACGTCTGGAATCTCGACTACATCGACTCGGCCTTGGTCAGGTTCCGGTCGCCGCTCAATGACGGCTCCTTGAGTGAAGCCCGGGTACTCCTTGCGGATGCGAATCACAACGTTTCGGCGGTCGCGGACCTGTCGGGTGCGATTCAGGAGCGGTATCGGTACGACCCGTATGGCGGGCGCACCGTTTCGGCCCCCAACGGCACGAGTCCGACGGCATTGTCCCTCGATCTCAGGATCTCGTTTTCTGGACGACGTCTCGATGTCGAAACGGGCCTCTATTACTATCGAGCCAGAACCTATGACCCATGCCTAGGCGCATTCATGGCACGCGATCCGTCAGGATACGTGGACGGTTCCAATGCGTACGAATATGTTAAGGGCAATGCGTGGAGTTTCACTGATCCAATGGGGCTTTCGGCGAAATACGTCGATTCCTTCTCTCCCTCGCCATTTGAAAATAGTTTTGCGGAGGCGATCGATCATATCACCACTGCGCTCCAAGATGCGCCTGGGGATCTCGCGAACTATGCCTCTCACAAGTGGGGTGATGTTACTTGGCAGTCTCCAAGTCAGATTGCCGCTGATCAGCAGCTCAAATGGGCGTATAGCGCTCAAAATCCGGATAACGTCATAGGGGTCTCGGTTGCGGCGCTCATAACCGGAGAACTCGCGGAAAATGGGAATGCTCCGGGCATCGCAATCTCAGGAGCCTGGAATGTGATTCATGGTTGGTTCACGGATGATGGGGGGGAATTCCTCAATGGCGCGTTAAAGGTATCAGGGACAGGTGAGGCTGCGCTAAGATTGGGTGGTGAGGCCTCCACGGCTCTTAGAGCCAGTTTGCCTGCTGCCGGACGTATCCCTGAGGCAGTGCCCGTAGCCGCTTCGGCTAGAGGAGAGGCGGCGGCCTCGCCATTTGAGACTTTCAGAAGGGCAATGGGCGACAGCGAGGTCAAGAAACTCCAAGCAACGGGAGGGGTATCTTCGCAAGGTAGCGGAAATTCTTTGTTTATAACTCAGGATCCAGCGTATCCGGCATCCTTAGCGGCCCGTCCATCTCAAGCTGGAAAATATACTTCTCTTGTTGAATTCACCGCGCAGCCGGGGACTGCCCAGAGACTGATCGACGCTGGAGGGACTCATCCTTCGGCTGCTTCCGCATTCCCCGCTAACCCGCCTTATGCGCCGGGGCTCGTCCAGCTTAAATTCGAAAAAGGTAAAGTGCTTTCCTTTGGCCTAGGTTCAAGTCAGATGGGAATAGATATATTTAATTCTTCGATTCTATCATTCAAGGTAACGCCTTTACCTGGCATAAGATAATGAATAACGCGAAAAAAATCATCGATAAATACGCGCAAAAATTCCTAATCGCAGCCGGAGAGGCGGAAGCAGTGAATCGTCATCTGTCAGATTTTCGCCAAGAATTTTCAAGTTCCGTGGATTTTTCTGACGAGATCAACGAAATGCTTTCATCTCAAACTGAAGGTCATGAGGACAAAAATATTTCATTGTTGCTTATGGCTGCGTATTTCCAACAGAATAAAAAATACATTATTAATTTATGTAAACTACTGTCTATAAATAGCAATGTAATTCCGTATGAAAACCTAGTTGAAATATTGGAAGAATTAGCGGATCCGTATTCCATTCCATTTCTGAAAAAGAAAATCGATACCATTTCCGGCCATCGAGATGCGCTCGAAATCGCATCTAAATGCATTGATGCCCTGGCTTCCATTGACACGACCGAATCTTGGGCAGCGATCGGCGACATTAGTAGGTCGGAGTCAATTGTAAAAAACGAAGCCGCCCAAGCATTAAAGTGGCATAAATGAGATCAGAGACTCCTGGCTCTCGGCAGCAAGATAAGATTAGAGGACAGGCTAATTCTACCTTATTAGTGCAAAGAATCACCGTGTCACCGTGAGGTTCTCCCACCGCGATTCCAGAAGCCAGGAAATTACCTAAAACTCCGTCCAGGTCGTCGGCTGGACTGAATTCGGCAAGGATTTGTGGGCTGAAAGTTTCAATTATTCAATGCTGCCGCCAACCGCGCCCACAAGTGGCGCGGCAATTCCGACATTGCGAAAACGTTGGCAGTAGCCGATGGGGCTACGTGGCCGGCGCAGCCGGCCGATGGAGTCCGAGTTTGTCGACCAACCACTTCACCCCGCGTCGCGCGGCCTCTTTGGCGCGCTCCAGCACCGTGCCGAGGGCTGAGCCCTGGAAATGCCGGGAGAGTTAAGGACAGGCACTTCGTTTGTGTTCATAAGACCGCCGCCCAGTTTTCAGTGCGATCACCTCTGAAAGTCCGGAGTCGGGAAGATTAAAGGACAGGGTACGCTTGCCGTGAGGTTCCGTAACGTGCCCCTGCCGCGATTACCGCGATTGGCAGTGTCCGTCAAGTTGCGCAAATTGGTCGAGCGGTCCTCATGCTGGTTGGCGTTCAGGTTGTCAGGAGCGGGCGGAAACGGTCGCAGCAGCTTTCGATGGCGCCCCGGTTTTCGATAGCGGAGGCCCTCCCAGGCCGCAGCTGTCGAAAACCGGGATCAGCGCCGTCGAAAGGTGTGGATTCCAGAAATTCTTGCCGCCTGAGTTCCGGAAATTCTTGCCGGGTCCTCCCCCCGGTGGCGTGACGGCCTCTTGGCCCTGGGTGGTAGGTTCCTACCACCGCAGGAGGCCAGCAAGTGAT
>JACDGQ010000369.1 GCA_013821615.1 Planctomycetota bacterium | reverse complement strand
GGTGAATTGCGCTCGCACCTCGTCCAAAAGTTCCGAAGCACTGCACTGGTGAACGAGGCATAAGGCGAGGATGATTGCTCGGATCATGGGTGGACCAGTCATAGTGTGATCATTGCCCGTACCGAAACCCCGGGTACTCGCGCCGATAAGTCTAATGCAGGCTGATCGTAGCGAAAGACCATGATCCGATTGCGGTCCTTGCGGCTACTTCATTCTTTATTCGCTCCCAGCTTGGAACCATCCGCCGCCCGCCACAAATACCACGCCGCCACGCTCCGCCACGGCGCCCATTTCTCCCCGATCCTCGCCAACTCCTTCGGCGTCGGCATGTCCGCCAGGTCGTACGCGACCCGGTACCCGTTGCGCACCCCGAAGTCATCGACCGGCAGCACGTCGGGCCGGCCGAGGCGGAAGATCAGCAGCATCTCGACGGTCCAGCGGCCGACGCCGCGCACCGCGGTGCAGCGCGCGATGATCTCCTCGTCGGGGAGGTGGACGATGGCGCGCGCCGAGGGCAGGGTCCCGTCGAGCGCCTTGGCGGCGAGGTCGCGCAGGGCGAGCAGCTTGTTGCCGGACAAGCCGGCACCGCGCAGGGCGGCGTCGCTGAGCGTCCCGAGCCCGGCCGGGGTGGGGAAGCGCTTGCCGCTGCCGCCAGCGAGGATCTTCACCCGACCGAGGATGGTGGCGGCGGCCTTGCCGTGCAGCTGCTGGTGGATGATCGCGCTGCCCAGCGCCTCGTAGGGCGAGCCGCCGCGGTCGGGGCGCAGGATCGCGCACGGACCGTGCGCGCGCAGCATGAGCGCCATCACCGGATCAACTTTCGCGAAGTGGCGGCGGATGGCGGGGGCGTTGAAATCGCTGACAGGGATGACGGGCATGCCGGATCTAATCCGGGCACGGGCGCGCTGCAACCCGCCCAGGCGCACGCGCGCTGCCCTGGTCAGTCCTTGCGGGACGTGGGCCGCCGCTGCTGCGCGAGCGTGGTGGTCAGGGCGGGATCCTCGGCCAGCTCCAATTCGCGGCAGGCGCGCTGGTAGACGTCGGCGAAATCGCCGGCGCCGCCAGCGCGGATGCGCGCAGCGATCCAGGCCAGGGCCTCGTCCCGAGTTCCTGGCACGGTCAACAGCCCATAGATCGCCTCACGCCGCACGCCGACCGGCAAACCGGTGGCTAGCAGGGGTTCGAGCGTGCCACGGATCCACAGCTCGTGCTCGGAGCTGCCGCTGCCGGCTACGCACCACACCGACAGGTGTTGCGCGGCGTAAGCGCGGTAATCATCGTCGAAGGCGTTCGCCATGACGATGGCCGTCGCCAGCGCGCGGAATTCCGGCACCTGGAAGACGCGCAACCCATTGAGCGCTTCATTGCGCAGGTCGCTGCCGGCGCGGCGGTCCAGGGCGATGATACGCAGCAGCACCGGATCGCAGTAGCCGCTGAGAGCGGCCTGCTCCACGCCGCTCGCGGCGAAGGCAATCAGGCCCTCGCCATCGGTTGGGCGGAAGTCGCCTGCCGCGTCCATGGGCATGGAGAAGAGCGGATCGCTCTCCGCCCCGGGTGCTGCCGGCTCGAGCTTGGAGTCTGCGCAGGCGGCGCGGCTGGCCCCCCGCGCGCCGCTGGTCAAGCCAGCCGTCTCCGACGTCGCAGAAGCGTCCGCCCCGGCGGTGCCGTCCACGCTGCCGGCCTTCCGCACCGGAGCCGGTGCGGTGCGGGAGGGCGTGAGCAGCAGGGCTCCCAGCAGACCGGCAGCGACGGCGCACAGGCCCATCGCCAGCATCCGGCGGTGATCGCCATACATCAGCGGATCAGGTTGGGGTTGTTGTGCTGGATGCCGATGGGCGGAGCCGGGGCGTCGGCATGGCTGGGCGGCGAAACCGTGACGCCGTTGTGGAGAATCGGGCCGGTGCCGGGCGGAACCGTGCGCGGGGCGTCGCTGCCGCAGCGGATGGCCGCGAAACTGACGACTGCGAGGACGGCGAGGCGCAGGCCGGCGGTCAGGCGGGTGGGAGTGGCATGGGGCGGGGAGGAGGCGCGGATGGTCATGGTGGTGGTTGCCGTGGTTGAGGAGGGAGCGGTCATCACTGGCCGATCTGCTGCGGAGATGCCGTGAAGCACCACTTGGTCTCGCCCGCGGGGAACAGCACGCGCATGGAGAATTTCCCCGCAATGCGGCCATCGGCGAGGGTGACCTGGGCGAAGCCGGTTTCGCCCAGCGATGAGGCGGTGCCGTCGGTCTTGACCGTGAAGCTGGTGGCGCCGCCCTTGAAAGTGGCCGTGTGCACGCGCATGGCGAAGCTGTAGTCGAGGTTCTTGAAGTAGGGATAGATGAGCACATCGGCGATGCCGCTCTTCGAGCCATCGGCATTGACGGTATCGATGTTGGCCGCGCCGGAGGTCAGCTTGTAGCCGCTGATGTTGGCGACTCCCAGGATCGGGCCGCCAGTACCGATGCGCAGGTAGCTCTTGGCGCTGGCGCCGGCGTTGAAGACCTGAATGTCCGCGGTGCCGGCCAGGGTGGCGTCGCTTGCGACCTTCAGGTCGGCCTCGAAGGTGCCGGGCAGGGTCGCGGTCAGCGCATCGCTGGGCAGCACCGGGATCGGCACCTGCACGGTGCCGTCGGCATCGACCTCGACAGTGCCACTGCGGAAGGAACTGGCGACATTCACCGCGAAGGCGGTCACCGCCGCACCCGCGCCCCCAGCGCCATCGCTGATGCTGAAATGCCCATCGGAGGGCAGGGTGGCGAGGTAGAAGCCACCGCCGGTCGTGGTCAGGTTGATCGGCGTGCCGTAGGCCTTGGTGAGCGTCGGCACGTGCCCGGCGCGGGCCTTGACCAGCACCTGATCGCCGACCCGCACCAGCACCGGGCTGGCGGGCGGTGCAGCGAGGTCGATGGGAGACCAGGCCACGGACCTGCTCTGCGTCTCGCCGCCGGAGCTGACGCTGACGGTCACGCTCTGCGTGGGCGAGAGCTTGAGCTCGGCGACCTTGGCGGTCAGCCCGGCGTCGAGCAGGCTGCCGACCAGGGTGCCGCCAGCGCTGGCGGTCACCGCCGGGACGTCGACCGAGCGGTGGTGGATGATGGCGCTCACCGGCGAGCCGTAGCTGGTCAGCGGCGCTTCGATGTGCGTCCAGCCCGTGGGGAAGAGCGCACTGGCGGGGACCACTTGGCGGGTCACGCCGGGGCCCGACCACTCGAGCTTCGCCTGCGCTGTCCCCGGTCCCTGCCAGTAGCGCAGGAAGAGCGGGGTGTGTACCCCGGCGCTGAGCGCGACGCTGCCCTGGATGGTGGTCGCGCTACCGCCGGAGTAGGCCAGCCGGTCGAGGATCCAGGCGTCGCCGATGCCGAGGCGGGCGGAATCGTCGACGGTCAGATAGAAGGTGTAGGTGCCGGTCTGGGCTGCGGCGATGGCCCCCGTCCAGGTCACCGAGTAGTTGGTCGACGGATAGGTGGCGAGCGGAGGAACACCAGAAGCATAGAGGAAGTTGACGGATTGGTCAAACTGGGTGACCGGGTTGATCTTGCCGGCGGCCAGGGCGTCGTAGAAACCGTAGGTGGCGGTGAGGCCATTCACTGGATCGGCGGCGCAAGCCAGCGATCCGAGGAGAATGAGTGATAATGTCGGTATTTTGTGGTTCATAGTGCGACCATCATCAACCTGCCGATCTGCTTTCAACGACGTCTCAGGGGGTGTGTTTGGGTTGCGGTGATGTATACGAGCAGGATTGTGCGCGATACGATCATCATGATCAGAACGACAAGGCTAGTCGCTTAAGTATGGACGCGATGACGCACCTGCCGGTGCGCCGCGCAACCCCGGCAGCCTCCACAGCACACCCGCGCTGCCGCTGCTGCCTTTCCAGGTAGGTGGCGCGGGCTAGTCTCCGCCGATGATCCGACCGCCACACGCCATCATCCTCGCGCTGGCGTTCACCGCGTTGGCGAGTGGCTGTTCCGGTGCGCGCTCCGCGACACGCGGCGACGGGATCCCGTTGCGCGCGGCCGGCCCCGGGATGAGCATCGCCCTCGCGGCCGGGTCTCCGCTCGTGGTCGGCATCGATTGCGCGATGCCACGCAGCGTCCTGACCGCGGCCGCCGTGGCCGCGCTCGGTGCGGCGTTGCAGGCGGGCACGCCGGAGGAGGTCACGACCATCGCGGGCACGCGCTGGAGCATCATCGGCCGCGCGGTGGTGGCCCTGCCGCTGGGCCGGCACGTGGTGCGAGCGGTGGTGCTGGTCGCGACCGGTCCCGGA
>JACDGQ010000368.1 GCA_013821615.1 Planctomycetota bacterium | reverse complement strand
CAGACGAGGCCGTGCGAGGCGAGTCCAGCGCTAAAGCCCTCGGCGCGACCGCTCGCGAAGCTGGTCTCGGCCCCGGCGACCAGGGCGAAGCTGCGGAAGCCGAGGGTGAGGAGGTGGCGCGCGGCGAGCCCACCGATCGCCGGGTCGTCGTTGCCCACGCCCGGCACCGGCAGGTCGGGCCAGCTGCAGCCGGTGTTCACCAGCGGCCGGCCGAGCGCGGCGAAGTCGCGCACCAGCCGGCGCCCGGGCGTGACCAGGATGGTGCCATCCGCCTGCCAGGCGCGTGCGGCGCCGGGCAGGCCGGGCCACGGGCGGGTCAGGCGCACGATCCAGCGGTGGCGGCTGTCCGCCTCGGCGATGAAGCCGCGCATGACCTCGTCGGCGTAGTGGTGCTGGCCTTCGACCACCAGGATGCGACGGACGCGTCCCCGGCGCGCCTGGTGTCGCGAATCATTCCCTGGGGTGACGCGTTCCACGGGTTGATGATCGCGGATCACAGGCATAGAATCAACCGCCATGACGCGACATGCTTGGCTGAAGGATACCCTGACCTGGACCGCCCTGGCGCTCGCGCTGCCGCTCGCGGTGCGCGGGTCCGCCCCGGCTGCGGAGCCGACCGTGGCCGGACTGCCCGGCTCCGCGGCCTTCGCGCACTGGGTCGGGGAGTTCAATGGCGCCGATGACGAGATCTACCCGCACGACATTCCGGATGCGGCAAGCGGGGAGTTCCTCGCCGCCAATGTGCCGCTGTTCAGTTGTCCCGACCGCGAGTTCGAACGCACCATGTGGTTCCGCTGGTGGACGCTGCGCAAGCACCTGCGGCGGACGCCGGACGGCTGGGTGATGACCGAGTTCCTGCCCGACGTGCCGTGGGCGGGCAAGCACAACACCATCAGCTGCGCGGTGATGCACCACATCCGCGAGGCGCGCTGGCTCGCCGATCCGCGCTTCCTCGACGATTATGGCGACTTCTGGCTGGGCAAGGGTGGCGCGGTGCGCAGCTATTCCTGTCCCATCGCCGACGCGCTGTGGCAGCGCCGCCTGGTGACCGGCGATCAGACGCAGGTGCTCGCATTGCTGCCGGCGCTGATCGCGAACTATGAGGCCTGGGAACGCGACCATCGTGCCGCGAACGGCCTGTACTGGCAGATCGACGATCGCGACGGCATGGAGGTGTCGCTCGGCGGCAGCGGCCTGCGCGCCACCATCAACAGCTACCAGTTCGCCGATGCGACCGCGATCGCGGCCATCGCGGAGCAGGCCGGCAAGGTCGAAGTCGCGAGCGCGTTCCAGGCGCGCGCCGCGACCCTGCGCCGTCTCGTGCTGGCCGAGCTGTGGAACCCCGCGGACGCCTTCTTCGAGGTCCGTCCCCTGGTCGATGGCCAGATGCGTCCGTCGGTCGGCGTGCGCGAGCTGCACGGTTACACGCCCTGGTACGTCGGCCTCGCCGGTCAGGAGCAGGCAGTCGCCTGGGGCCAGCTCATGGATCCGCAGGGCTTCTTCGCGCCCTGCGGCCCGACCACCGCTGAACGGCGGGCCAAGGGCTTTGCGCTGAACTACAGTGGTCACGAGTGCCAATGGAATGGACCGAGCTGGCCGTTCGCCACGGCGGTGACGCTCACTGCCCTCGCCAACCTGCTGAATGGACCGCCGCAGCAGGCCATCGCCAAGCAGGACTACTTCACGCTGCTCGGGCTGTACGCCGCCAGCCAGCGACGGACGCGCGAGGATGGCGTGGTGGTGCCGTGGATCGATGAGGTGCTCAACCCGCTGACCGGCGACTGGATCTCGCGCACGCGGCTGAAGACCTGGAAGAACGGCACCTGGGACGCGGGCGCCGGCGGCAGGGAGCGCGGCAAGGACTACAACCACTCGGCCTTCTGCGATCTGGTCATCACCGGCCTGGTCGGACTGCGCCCGCGCGCAGACGCCACCGTCGAGGTGAATCCGCTGCTGCCCGAAGGCACCTGGCCGTGGTTCAGCCTCGACCGCGTGCCTTACCACGGCCACCTGCTCGCCATCGTCTACGACCGCGACGGCGATCATTTCCACCTCGGTCGCGGGCTGCGCGTGTATGCTGACGGGCACGAACTCGCGGCCGCGCCCGGGTTGTCGCGCCTCACCGCCGCCCTGCCCTGATCCTGGAGACCGACCGCATGTTCCGCGCGCACCTGCCCATCCTCGCCCTCCTCCTGCTCAGCGCGACCGTGCGGCTGCCGGCCGTCGACAATCCCGGCGGCTGGTTCAAGCATCCCGACCCGGTGCTGGGCGGCCAGTACGGCACCTGCTTCGACATCTGCGTGCTGCACGAGGACGGGGTCTACCGCATGTGGATGTCGTGGCGCGGCAAGCGCAGCATCGCCGTGGTCACCAGCGCCGATGGCCTGGCCTGGTCGGAACCGCGCATCGTCCTCGGCCCGGCCGCGGTCGGCTGGGCCGACGATATCAACCGCCCGGTGGTGCTGCACCGCGCCGACGGCTACCACCTGTGGTTCACCGGCCAGAATGGTGGCCAGCGCTCGCGCATCGGCTACGCCACCAGTCCAGACGGCCTGGTGTGGAAGCAGGCAGCACCCGAGCCGGTGCTGAGCGTCGACCAGTCGTGGGAGAAGGTCGCGGTGATGAACCCGCACGTGCTGTGGGACGAGCAGCACGCGCAGTACCGCATGTGGTATTCGGGTGGCGAGAACTACGAGCCCAACGCCATCGGCCACGCCACCAGCCCCGACGGCGTCACCTGGACCAAGGCCGCCGCGAACCCGGTGTTCACGCCCGATGCCGCCATTCCGTGGGAGCACGCGCGCGTCGCCGGCTGCCAGGTCATCGCACGCGATGGGTGGTTCGTGATCTTCTACATCGGCTACCGCGACATCGACCACGCCCAGGTCGGCGTGGCGCGCTCGCGCGACGGCCTCGGGGGCTGGCAGCGCAATCCCGCGAATCCCATCGTGCGCTCCGGCACCGGTCAGTGGGACGATGACGCCTGCTACAAGCCGTTCGCCATCTGCGAGGGTGGGAACTGGCTGCTGTGGTACAACGGGCGGAAAGGGTCGCTGGAGCAGATCGGCGTGGTCACGCACGCGGGGGATGATCTGGGGTTTCCCGCCCCGTGATCAGCTACGCGTCCGACCTGTATGGCGGGCTGTCCATGCCCATGGAAAGACATGGACACCCGGCGTCCATCACGACAGTCATCGTGAGCACTGCTGCGCCAGCGGCGGGCGAAACGAAGAGCACGGGCGCAGCGCTGGAGAACACGTTCCATGTACTACCTCGACCGCCATGCGACGATCGCCGATGTGATCTCCTGGGTGCTTGCCGTACCGGCGGTCCTGATCGGGGTGATGATGGCACCGTACATGCTGGTCGTCATCCCGCATTTCAAGCCGATGTTCGCTGCGCTCACGGTGAACTGCCGTTCATCACGCTCCTGGTCCTCTCCCAGGGCTGGTGGATGTTCACGCTGCTGCCCTTCGCCATCGTCGCCGCAATGGTAGTGATCCTGGTACGGTCCGAGAACGGGACACTCAAGGTCGTGGCAGCGTTCATCGGCTGGCAGATGGTCGCCGGCATCGTCGGTGCAGCCATCCTCGGAATCTTCTATCCAATCTTGCAGTTGCAGAGCGCGGTCATGCGGGGATCCTGACGGCTTCCCATGCTCACCGTCCGTGAAGCGCTCGCGCTGCTCATCGCCGTCGCCGCGGACGCCGTCCAGTGGCTGGTGCTGCCGCTCTTCGCGGAAGGCGGTTTTTCCCCGGCCGATGCTGGTCTCGATGCCGCGGCCTTCGCGGTCCTGACCGGCCTGCTCGGCTTCAGTCCGCTGCTGCTGCCGACGGTGGTCGTCGAACTGCTGCCCGTGGCCGATCTCGCGCCGGCGTGGACCGTCGCCGTCGTGGCGATCATCTGGCGGCGCCGGAGCGCTCAGCGCAAGGCTGCAGCGATAAAGGTGACCGAACCAGCCGGAGCAGTCGCCGAGGGCGGCGCGAAGATCACGCATGAGACGTTACCGTGATAGCCGCCACAAATGCATGTCCATGAACTCCACCGCTGCGCTGGTCGCCAAGTGGTGAATGACAATTCAGTCAGGAAGCGCACCGCGCTCCTGTGCGCCGTCAGTGCCGCCATCGGCGCGCTCATCATGTGGATCCCATCACTGACAACCGCCGGCCCCAGGTTCTGGGACGGGAAGATCGCTATCTACGGAGCGCTGATGTTGCTGCTGGGATGCGCAGCCCGCCTCGTCATCCCGCGCGCCCGGCCAGCCA
>JACDGQ010000367.1 GCA_013821615.1 Planctomycetota bacterium | reverse complement strand
TCCCTGCTCCCTGCTCCCTGCTCCCTGCTCCCTGCTCCCTCGGCGGGAGGCCGCAAATCACCGACCCCGACCTTGCGGCCGGGGTCGGTGATGTGTGCAGAGGCCGCCGATAAGCCGGGTCCTGTCGAGGACGGCCATTTCTCTCGATGCCGGCCTTGCGGCCGGCCCTCATGCGCCCTACTCGCGGCTCGAATGGTGCGGGCAGCACCTCGCCACGGTCTGGGCTTGCTCCCAGTGGGGTTTGCAATGCCTCCCGCCTTGCGGAGGGAGCGGTGGGCTCTTACCCCGCCTTTTCACCCTTACCGACGCCGGTTGCCCGGCGCAGGCGGTTCGCTTTCTGTTGTACTGTCCCTATCCCCCTGCAACTGGAGACGGCTGGATTTACCAGTCACTGTGCCCTGTGGAGCCCGGACTTTCCTCGGCCGGCTTGCGCCGGACGCGGCCGTCTGGCGGCGAAGGGGCAGCTTAGCCGGGGGATGGGAGGGCGCCATGGGCGGGTCCCGCATGGGTGCGGAGTGCGGGGTGCGGGGTGCGATGTGGAGGGTGCGGGGTGCGGAGCGACCGTTGAATGACAGGATTCGGTGGTGCGAAGGTCGGTATTGTGCAACGAGGCAGACGCAGGGTGAAACCGGATCTTCGATAGCACGGTCACTCCGCACTCCGCACTTCGCACTCCGCACCAAGCCAATCGCATGCGGCCCTTCCCCCCAACGGGAGGTTTCCGATCATCAAACCCATGCCCCGCGCCCCCCAGCGTCTCCTTGGCGTCGACTACGGGCGCGTGCGCATCGGCGTCGCCACCTGCGACGAGCTGGGCATCAGCACCCGGCCGCTCGGCTTCGTCCCGCGCGAGAGCGACGCCAAGGCCGCGGTGATCATCGCCGAGCTGGCGCGGCGCGAGCGCGTCGCGGGCGTGGTCATCGGCCTGCCCTTGCACGCCAACGGCGATGCCGGCGGCAACGTGCGCTGGGTGCGCGACTTCCTCAAGGAGCTGGCCAAGGTGTGCACGCTGCCGGTGCATGAGGTCGACGAACGCTATTCCTCGAGCGAGGCCGAGGAGGCCCTCAAGGAGGAGGGGAAGTGGCCCGCGACCAAGGGCCAGGTGGATGCGAAGTCCGCGGCGATCCTGCTGCGGCGCTGGTTGAACGGCGAGGAATAGGCAGGCGGAAGTCCGGGAGTCCGGGAGTCCGGAAGTCCGGAAGTCTCGGTCTGCGCTGTCGCAGGGTGGCGCGGCGCGCTTGCTTATTCTGCACGAAACGGCCCTGCGGGCCCCGACGCGAGTCCCCCGGCGACGCGCAGGGAGTGCGCTCGCGTGGCCCCGACTTCCGGACTTCCGGACCCTCGCTCTCCCCCTGTAGCCCGTCGCTGCGCATTTCCCGGTTGATGGGCGTGCAGGCGGCCGTATCGGTGGGGCGCCCGCATCTGCAACCCCCTGGGGAACTTTCATGTCGATCGCCTCGTCGTCTGCCTGGAAGGCTCTCGCCGGTCATGTGCCGGCCATCAAGGCCACCCACTTGCGCGACCTGCTCAAGGATGCCAAGCGCAGCGCGGCGATGATCGTGGAGCACGACGGCGTGGTCCTGGACTACAGCCGCCAGAACGCCACCGGCGAGACCATGAAGCTGCTCTTCGCCCTGGCCAAGGAGGCGAACCTGGCCGGGCGGCTCAAGGCGATGGCGGCAGGCGCGCGCATCAACCCGACCGAGAACCGCAGTGTGCTGCACATGGCGCTGCGCTCCGCGGCCGACGAGAAGCTGGTCGTCGATGGTGAGGACGTGATCGCGCAGGTCCACGGCGTGCTCGCCAGGATCAAGGCTTTCAGCGAGAAGGTGCGCAGCGGCAAATGGAAGGGCGCCACCGGCAAGAAGCTCACCGACGTGGTGGCGATCGGCATCGGTGGCAGCTACCTCGGTCCCGAGTTCGTGTCCGAGGCGCTGCGCACGGATCCGGCCAGCGCCAAGGCGGCCAAGGGCCGGCGCCTGCGCTTCCTGGCCAACGTCGATCCGGTCGACGTCACCCGCGCGCTCGATGGCCTCGACCCCGCGACCACCCTGGTGGTGGTGATCTCGAAGACCTTCACCACCGCCGAGACCATGCTCAACGCCCGGACGGTGCGCGCCTGGCTGGTCAAGAAACTCGGCAAGGCGGCGGTCGCCAAGCACATGGTCGCGGTCTCGACCAACCTCAAGGACGTCGCGGCCTTCGGCATCGACCCGGCCAACGCCTTCGGCTTCTGGGACTGGGTCGGCGGACGCTACAGCGTGTGCAGCGCGGTCGGCGTGGTGCCGCTCGCCCTGCAGTACGGCTACCCGATCGTCGAGCAGTTCCTGGCCGGCGCGCGCAGCATCGACAAGCACCTGCTCACCGCGCCCGCCGAGAAGAACCTGCCGGTGATCCTCGGCCTGCTCGGGGTGTGGAACTCGACCTTCCTGGGCCGCGCCACGCGCGCGCTGCTGCCCTACGCGCAGGCACTGCTCAAGCTCGCGCCGCACATCCAGCAGGTCGACATGGAGTCGAACGGCAAGCGCGTCGGCCTGGACGGCGCCGAACTCGCCTTCGAGTCCGGCGAGATCAACTTCGGCGAGCCCGGCACCAACGGCCAGCACTCGTTCTACCAGCTCGTGCACCAGGGCCGCGTGGTGCCCGCCGACTTCATCGGCTTCATGCGCAGCCAGCAGCCGGTGATGATCAAGGGCGAGGCGGTCAGCAACCACGATGAGTTGATGGCCAACTTCTTCGCCCAGCCCGACGCGCTCGCGGTCGGCAAGACCGCCGCCGAACTCAAGGCCGAAGGCGTCGCCGACGCGCTGGTGCCGCACAAGGTCTTCACCGGCAACCGCCCGTCGAACGCCCTGCTGTTCACCGCGCTGACGCCGTACACCACCGGGCAGATCCTGGCGCTCTATGAGCACCGCACCGCGGTGCAGGGCTTCATCTGGGGCCTCAACAGCTTCGACCAGTGGGGCGTCGAGCTGGGCAAGGTGCTCGCGAAGCAGGTGCGCACCCAGCTCTCCGCCAGCCGCGGAGCCAAGGCCGAGGTCAAGGGGTTCAACCCGTCGACCACGGCGATGCTGAAGCGTTATCTGGCGCCCTGAGCGGGGCAGGAGAGGGATAGAACAGGAGGTCGCGGAGGCGCGGAGATGGGACGACAGGCTCGCGACTGAGGCAGTGTTCCGGGCTGCCGCCGTTTGTCTCCGGACCACGGTGCAGAATCGGGAAAAAGTCGGGCCGTCACGCCATTCCTCCGCGGCTCCGCGTCCTTCTGTTCTATCCTGGCTTCCATTTGCGCGTGAATGGTTCCACGCGAATTTTCAGGGAATGCCCGCTCAGCCGCCCGGGCTCTTGCGCTTACCGCCGGTCACCGTGTAGCGGTGGTCCGGCCCGGGCGCGGTCAGCCCATCCACCCAGCCCGACTTGGCCTTGGGGAAGGCATCGTAGGCGGGGATGTACGGCTTGATGTCGAGCACTGGTGTGCCGTTGAGGATGTCCATGCCGCGGATGGTGATGCGCGGGCCGTCGATGGCGACCAGGCGGACCGCGGAGAGGCCGATCGGCGTCGGTCGGTCGGGTGAGCGCGTGGCGAACAGGCCGCGCTTCACGGTATCGCGCGGCGGCACGATCTGCTGCTTCCAGCCGTGCGACCAGTGGAACCAGAACAGTATCCAGCAGTAGTCGAAGCCGATCAGGTCCTTGAGCGCGTTCTGCAGGCCGGAGCGCAGCACGATCACCGCATCATGGGCCTCGCCGACGTTGGCTTGTCGCGGCGCCTCGTCGCGCCACTGGAAGGGCGAGTGCACGACGCCGATCGGCTTGATGGTGAAGGACTGGTCATCGGGCAGGGTGTAGCGCGGGCGGGTGAGGCGCGAGGGGCGTTTGACCATGGGCTTCACGGTCCGTGCGCGCGCAGCCGGGGCAAGCGCTGCGGGCAATCATTGGCCGCTTCTGCGACCTCGGCTATCCAAAGCGCTGCAAGCGCGACTCAATGAGAGCCCAGGGGCAACGCCCTACCCATTACCCACATCTTCCGATTGTGCATGCCGCCTTGGAACCGAGCCGATCGTCGGCAGGGAATCGAGAGCGCCAACGGCGCGCACCAATCCCAGCCCAGGGCAACGCCCTGGGAATGGTGTCATTAAGCAGACAAGAGCCCTGCAGGGCAATGCCTGTAAACTTAGCGGGTAAGCCCCTGTTTTCTTAGGGATTTCCGCTGTGATCGGCTTGGTCTTTGGGGCATGAAGACCCCGTTCGGGTCCTTGCTGATGCGTTTGAA
>JACDGQ010000366.1 GCA_013821615.1 Planctomycetota bacterium | reverse complement strand
CTGCGCGGCAGCGAGGTCGCCGCGCGCGCCTCCGACCTGCAGCGCAACTGCCAACTCGTCACCTGCCGCGCCATGGGCCAGGCTTCCGAAGTCCTCATCGAAGCCGCCGATCTGCTGCAGAAAAGCGGCCACGTCGTGATCTACAAGGGGCCGGCCTTCGCCGGGCCCGAACGCGAGACGGCCATGAACACGTCCAACAAGCTGGGCTACCGCTTCGTCGTCGAGAAGAAGGTGGTGCTGGAGGAGGGGGATCCGGAAAGGGTGATGGTGGTGTTCGAGAGGACGCGCTGACGGCTGGCGGCTGACGGCAGGAAACCCGGCGCGTGGCGCCGGGTTTCGGTATTATTTCACGAGCACGCACGATTGCATCGTTTGCGCGCCGGTGGCCACAGGCTGTCCGCTGCCAGCCGCCAGCCATCAGCCATCAGCCATCAGCCATCAGCCATCAGCCGCCAGCCGCCAGCCATCAGCCATCAGCCATCAGCTATTTCTTCGCCTTCTTCACCGGCACCTGCAGATCATCCCCGCGCAGCAGCACCTCGCGGCCGGTGCGGGCGCTCTCGTAGATGCCTTCCAGGATGGCGATGACCTTGAGCGTCTCGGCGACCGGGATGGGCGAGGGCTTGTTGTGGCGCACCGCGTCGGCGAAGGCGGCGATCTCTTCGCTGTGCGGCGGGCGCAGGCCGCCGACCGGCTTGATGTTGCCGTCCAGCAGGGTGCGGGCGACGGTGGTGCTGAAGTCGCCGGCGGGCCACTGCACGCTGGCCTTCTTGCCGAACAGGCGGGCGCTGAAGTCCTCGTCCTCGTGCTGGTGCTGCAACCAGGAGCACTCGATGACCATGGTCGCGCCATTGCTGAAATGCACGAAGCCCGAGGCGAAGTCCTCGACAGTGAACTTCTTGCGGTCCCACTCGCCCCACGCGCCCGGGATGGTGTCGCCCTTGGCGAAATTGGTCAGGCGCGTGCCGGTGACGCGCACGGGATTGGGGAAGCCCATCAGCCACAGCGCGGTGTCGAGCGCGTGCACGCCGATGTCCATGCATGGGCCGCCGCCGGCCAGTTCCTCGGCGATGAAGGTCGGCGGGGTCGGCAGCCAGTTGCGGCGCGTGGCGTGGACGCGCGCGTAGTAGACCTCGCCGAGCGCGCCGGAGTCGACCCAGCGCTTGAGCGCCACGGCCGGCGCGCCGTAGCGGTGGTGCTGCGCGGTCATCAGCAGCCGTCCGGCCTTGCGGGCGGCCTCGCCCATCTCGCGCACCTCGGCGGTGGTGACCGCGAGCGGCTTCTCGCACAGCACGTGCTTGCCGGCCTCGAGCGCGGCGAGCACCGCCGGGGTGTGGAAGCGGTTGGGCGTGGCGATGTCGATGATGTCCAGCTCGGGCAGCTGGACGAGCTCGGTGAAGTCAGTGCAGGTCTGCTTGATGCCGAAGTCCGCGGCGAAGCGCTCCATGACCTCGCGGTTGGTGTCGCACACCGCCACCACTTCGCAGTCCTCGGCCGCCTTCCAGCCCGGCATGTGCACTCCGCGCATGATGCCGCCGGCGCCGATGATACCGATCTTGAGGGGCTTCTTGATCATGGGGATGCGCGACCTGGGGTGGTGGAGATGGGGGAGCGAGCGCGTGGCTCGGTCCCCGTCCGCGCCGCTGCCGCATGGGTGCGCAGCGCTTGCGCGGATGCGGCACCCTAACGACCCGCGGTGGTCCGCACAAGGCGACCCTGGATGCGGGTGGAGGGGGGTGGGCTTGCCCGCAGCGCCGTCCGGGCGTATCCATCCCCGTGAAACCCGCTGCGTGGTCCTGCCCGGCCTGCTCGTACCCCAATACCGGTCTGCTGCAGGTGTGCGGGCTGTGCGGGAAAATGCGCGTGCCGGGTCCGCAGGATGGCCCGGCTGCGGTGGCGGCGGTAGGGGCGCCCGGTGGTGCAGTGCCGGTGTCCGGCCCAACGGTGGTGGCGGGCGGTGCGGGTGTTGCGGCAGTAGCTGCTGAAAAGCCCGCGCACCGGATCGCAGGCCTGACCGAACCGGTCTTCCATCTCGCGTTGGGCGCGGCCCTGGCGGTGGTCTTCATCTCCACCCCCATGTTCGGGCGCATGGGCTGGTTCCTGGCCGCCCTGTTCCACGAGACCGGCCACTTCGCCATGGACCTGCTCACCGGCTGTCCGGCGGTACCGACCATCTCGCTGACCATGCAGGGGTGCACGGTGCGCCAGCCGCAGGTGTGGTCGCTGGCCCTGGTCATGCAGGGGGTGGTGGCGTGGCTGGCGTGGAAGGCGTGGCCGCTGCCCCAGCTGCGCTGGCCGGCCCTGGCCGCGGCCGTGCTGCTGCCGCTGATCGCCTGGAACGAGACGGCGCGCGACACTGCGATCACCCTCTGCGGCCACCTGGGCGAACTCACCTTCGCCGGCGTGGCGCTGTGGCGCGCCCGCACCGGCGGTTTCACCAGCAGCGCGGCCGAGCGCACGCTCTACGGCTGCGTCGGCTGGTATCTGGTGGCGCGCAACGTCCTGATGTGCGCTGGGCTGATCTGGGATGCCGGTGCGCGCGAACACTATGCGGAATCCGGCTCGTACGGCCTGACCAACGATTATATCCGCGCCGCCGACGACTACCTCGACTGGCAGCTCAGCAGCGTCGCCGGCCTGATGCTGGTGGTCGCGCTCGCGGTCTTCCCGTTGTCACTGCTCGGCGGGCGCCGGCGGGTGGGCAGCGCGAGGCCGTCGCAGCGCCGCGCGTGAGTGCGGCTAGTCCTTCCACTGCCCCGGGGCTACGGTCTTCTTCAGCAGCTCGACGATCTCGTCGCTGCTCGGGGCGCGGCTGCCGGTGTCGTCCTTAGGCGTGCCGAACAGGCCGCCCGCGCCGCCCTTGCCCTGCATGCCGCCGGCGTTGAAGGCCAGCTCGGGACCGGGGAGGTCCTGGATGGGCAGGGTCAGGTCGCTGATGTCGTACATGCGCGTGGTCGAGGCCGCGGCGAGCGGCTTGTCGGCGACCACCACCGCGCCGTCGAGGTAGCTGACGTGCAGGCCGGTCAGGGTCTGCACCCAGGTCAGGACGTTGCCCAGCTCCATGTCGCTGGCCTTGAGCGAGACCGCCGGAACGTTGGCGCCGGTGGCGGCCGGCAGCACCACGAAGTTGAGGCCGCTGAGCTGGCGCAGGGTTTCGATCACGTCCTCGACGCGCTCGTCCTTGAAGTCGACGGTGACGCGCTGGTGCAGGTGGCCGGCCATGGCGGCGGCGCCGGCCGGCTCGCCCGGGGCGGTCACCAGCAGGGCGTTGCCGAAGCGCGCGATGCTGAGCTGCGGTGCGCTGGCGGCGTACGCCGATGCGGTGATCGCGAGCAGCGCGCAGCAGGTGGGGACGAGGGCGGAGAAGCGCATGGGGACCTCCTCGGAATGACGGCGATCATGCGCATTCCGGCACAGGGAGGGAAGCGGCATCCGGGCGGTACAGACGCGCCCGGTGATGCGCTCCCATCGCGCTGCGCTGTCAGGCGGCGGTCTCGCGCAGCGCGTCCAACACCTCCAGCACGTGCCCGGCGACCTTCACCTTGCGCCACTCCTTGAGGATGGTGCCGTCGCTTCCGACCAGGAAGGTGCTGCGCTCGATGCCCATGAAGGTGCGGCCGTACATGCTCTTCTCGCCCCACACCTTGAGCTTGTCGGCCAGGGCGTGGTCCTCGTCGGCGAGCAGCACGAAAGTGAGCTCGTGCTTGGCGATGAACTTGGCGTGGCTGGCCAGGCTGTCGGGGCTGACGCCGTAGACCGGAACCCCGAGCTTGGCCAGGGTCGCGAGCTGGTCGCGGAAGTCGCAGGCCTGGGTGGTGCAGCCGGGGGTGTCGTCCTTCGGATAGAAGTAGATCACGAAAGTCTTGCCCTTCAGGCTTTTCAGCGAATGGGTCTGGCCGTCGGAGCCGGACAGGGAGAAGGCGGGGAACTTGGCCATGGGAACTCCTGGTCCGGATGGATCGCGCGCTGGAGTCCATGCCCACGCTGCGGGAGGGCAAGGGGCGGCTGCGCGAAGGCTTCGGCATGCGACCCAATTCCGCGCTTGCCGGGGCGTGGCTCGCACGACGATCGCCCCACCCGCCGGCTGGCCGCCTGCGCGGGCACGGCCCTCCGGGGCGAGGACCACCATGTTGACCCGCAGCTTCATCTTCGCCAAAGGTATGACCGAGGAGCTGGAGCGCGCCCTGTGGGGCCGTGGCGTGATTTCGTGGGACGTGCTGCGCAAGCAGCCCGGCGAAGCCGCCGAGGTGCTCGGCGCCTCGCGCGGGCAGA
>JACDGQ010000365.1 GCA_013821615.1 Planctomycetota bacterium | reverse complement strand
CGACCGACCTGGTCGCGGGCACCATCTCCGCCGACCTCGGCATCGCCTACTTCGGCCACGCCGGGACGTGGACGCTGACCAAGGCCACCGCCTTCAAACCCAACGAGATCCTCGTCCAGCTGCGCCTGCAGTACCCTGCCGCACCGCGCCAGGCCGGCGTCGCTGAGTTCGCTGAGCGCGCCTTCCTGGCCGGTGGCCTGGGCAAGCACTCGGCGCAGGAGCTCTCGGACATCCTCGCCGGCAGCACCGTGCGCATCGCCCCGCCGCGCATCGAGGACGACGGCGTGGTGTTCACCGCCAGCTGCCTGCCCAGCGAGTTCGAGCTGTGCCTGCAGCAGCTGAACGCCTACCTCACCGATCCCGGCTGGCGCAGCGACGGCGAGGCCACCGCCAAATCCGCCTGGCTGGAAGAGCTCAAGGCGATCGGCACCAATCTCGACGCCCAGGTCGGGCGCACCTTCCAGTCGCTGACCGTGGGCGGCGCCCCCGGCCGCCGCCAGGCCACCCTCGAAGAGGCCCAGGCGGTCGGCTTCGCCCAGGTGCGTGCCTGGTTGGAGCCGATCCTGCGCAGCGCGCCGCTGACCCTGAGCGTGGTCGGCGACCTCGACGCGGATGGCCGCGTCCTGGCCCTGCTGCACACCGGCGCCTATTTCAACGGGCCGCGCAGCGTCGAGGTGGTCATGACCACCGCGGGCGAGGCCAAGCGCATGGCCGCCGGCGTGCCCATGCCCACCGGCGTGACCCGCATCACGGTGCCGGGCACGGTGCCGCGCGCGCTGATCCTGGTCGCCTGGCCGACCGCCGACTTCTATGACATCGCGCGCACCCGCCGCCTCGGTCTGCTCGCCCAGGTCTTCACCGAGCGCATGCGCGTGCGCATCCGCCAGGAGCTGGGCGACGCCTACAGCCCCTTCGCCCACCGCATGGCCAGCGAGGTCTACCGCGGCGAGGGCTACCTGATGGCCGAGGTCGGGGTCGCCCCGGAGAAGATCGAGGAGGCCCGCGCCACCGTGCTCGCGATCGCCCAGGAGCTGGTCGACAAGGGCGTCGGCACCGACCTGCTCGCCCAGGTCAAGCCGCCGGTGGTCAAGAGCCTGGCCGCCCAGCGCCAGCAGAACCAGTACTGGCTCGGCTCGGTGCTCAGCCGCGCCATGACCCAGCCCTTCCGCATCGACTGGGCGACCACCATGGAGGCCGACTACGCCTCGATCACCGCGCTCGACCTCAGCCAGCTGGCCAAGCAGTACCTGATCGCCGGCAAGGCTTTGCAGGTGGTGGGGGTGTGTACCGGGAAGTAGGGGACAGCCAGAGGGGGAAGGGGACGGCAAGAGGGGGGAAGGCGACAGCTATGGGGAGAGGGTAGATGGGAAATCCGAGGAAGTCGGGGTCGCTCTTCCATTTTCCTTCTTCCCTCCCTCCCTCTGGCTGTCCCCTTCTTCCCTCCTCCCCGTCCCCGTCCCTTGCGGCTTCCAGGGCCCGGCTTACGTTCCAAAGCCCGTTCCGCAGTGGCGGATTTCCTGGAGTTCCGATGGCGCAGCCGTTCACCGTGGCCGAGATCCGTGAGGCCTACTTATCCTTCTTCGCCGAGAAGGGTTGCGTGCGCTATGCCAGCGCCTCGCTGGTGCCGGAGAACGATCCGACCACGCTCTTCACCGTGGCCGGCATGTCGCAGTTCAAAGACATGTTCCTGGGCCGCGGCACGCATCCGTTCACGCGCGCCACCACAGTGCAGAAGTGCATCCGCACCAACGACATCATGAACGTCGGCCGCACGGCGCGGCACCACACCTTCTTCGAGATGCTGGGCAACTTCTCCTTCAACGACTACTTCAAGAAGGAGGCCATCCACTGGGCCTGGGAATTCCTCACCAAGCGCCTGGCCCTCGATCCCGCGCGCCTCTCGATCTCGGTGCACCAGCTCGATGACGAGGCCTACCGCATCTGGCGCGACGAGGTCGGCATCCCCGCGACGCGCATCTTCAAGCTCGGCGACGCCGACAATTTCTGGCCGGCCAACGCGCCCAAGGAAGGGCCGGAAGGCCCCGGTGGCTGCTGCTCCGAGATCTTCTGGGACCACCGCATCAACGACGACCCCACGGACAACCTGACCTCGTCGAGCGGGCGCTTCGTCGAGATCTGGAACCTGGTGTTCCCGGAATTCAACGTGCGCAAGCCGCACGCCGACGGCGCGCCCAACCTCGAGAACCTCGGGCGCCGCAACATCGACACCGGCTCCGGCCTGGAGCGCGTCGCCGCGGTCCTGCAGGGGGTCTACAACAACTTCGACATCGACGTCTTCCAGACCATCATCCGCGCGGTCACCGCGCTGACCGGCACCACCTACGACCGCAGCGCCGTGCTCGGCGCCAAGACCAAGGCGGCCGAGGACAACGCGCTGATCCGGCGCATCGCCGACCACGTGCGCGCGGTGACCTTCTGCATCGCCGACGGCGCCCTGCCCGGCAACAGCGACCGCGGCTACATCGTGCGCCGTCTGATCCGCCGCGCGACCCTCGACCTCGACCGGCTCGGCGTCGAGGACGTGGTGCTCTACCAGGTGGTGCCCGCGGTGGTCGAGGCGATGGGCGTGGCCTACCCCGAGGTCGCACGCCGCCAGGAGCTGGCGCGCGAGACCCTCAAGGCGGAGGAGCAGCTCTTCCGCCGCACCCTGCGCAAGGGCCTCGAACTGTTCAACCGCTCGCTTGAGAAGCAGCGCGCGTCCGGCAGCCCCGGCGCCGCCGGGCAGGGCGTCTTCAGCGGCGACGACGCCTTCGACCTGGTGACCACGCACGGTTTCCCCAAGGAGGTCATCGCCGAACTTGCCGGCGCCGAGGGCCTGGGCATCGACGACGCGCGCTTCCAGGTGCGCTGGGACGAGCACACCCGGGTCAGCAACACCAAGCAGATCGAGGTCTTCACCACCACCGCCCTGCAGGAGGCCAAGCCGCGCCTGGGCGCCACGCCCTTCGTCGGCTATGGCCAACTCGTGCTCGCCGCGACCCTGACCCTGCTCGAAGCAGGTGGCAAGGCCGTGGCCAGCGCGCCGGCCGGCACCGCGGTGCGCTTCGCGCTCGACCGCACGCCGTTCTATGCCGAATCCGGCGGCCAGGTCGCCGACCACGGCACCGTCGATGGCGCCGGCTTCTCGATACGCGTCACCGACGTGCAGAAGGACGAGGGCCTGATCATCCACAGCGGTACCGTCGCCAGCGGCACGGCCGCGACCGGCGCGGTGCACGCGGCGGTCGACGCTGCGCGCCGCACCGCGACCGTGCGCCACCACAGCGCCACCCACCTGCTGCACAGCGCGCTGAACAAGGTGCTCGGCGACCACGTCGAGCAGCAGGGCTCGAAGGTCGAGCCCGAGGGCCTGCGCTTCGACTTCAACCACCCCGGCAGCATGAGCGTCGACCAGGTCGCCGCGGTCGAGGCGTGGGTCGCCAAGGCGATCGCCGAACACCACTCCGCGGACATCCGCGAGCTGCCCATCGCCGCGGCCAAGGCGGCCGGCGCCAAGGCGCAGTTCGGCGAGAAATACGGCGCCACCGTGCGCGTCGTCAGCTTCGGCCTGGAACATGAACCGGTGTCGCGCGAGTTGTGCGGTGGCGTCCACGTACCCAACACCGCCGAGATCGGCGCCTTCCGCATCGTCAAGGAGGAGGCCTCCTCCGCCGGCATCCGCCGCATCACCGCGGTCGCCGGCGACGCGGCGCGCGCCCTCGCCGCCGAAGAGCAGGAGGTCGCCGACGCCTGCGGGCGTCTGGTCGGCCTGCCGCGCGTCGCCGATCCGCGCGGCATCGAAGAGCTGGCGCACACCTTCAAGTCCGGATTGAAAGAGGTGCCCGCGCGCCTCGAAGCGCTGACCCGCGAAGTCGGCGAACTGTCCAGCCGTCTGAAGTCGCCGCTTTGCACCCTGACCGGTTCGCTGCCCGCGCGCGTCGAGGTCATGCAGAACGAGCTCAAGCGCCTGCGCAAGCTCGCCGAGAGCCGTCAGGCCGCGTCCGCCGCCGGGCAGGTCGACGCGCTGCTCGCCGCCGAGACCGCGGTCGCCGGCATCCCGCTGCTCGCCGCCCAGGTCGACGGCCTCGACGGCAAGGCGCTGCGCGGCCTGCTCGACCTGATCAAGGGCCGGCGGCCGAGCCTGGTGCTGGTGCTCGGCTCCGCGCACGAAGGCAAGGTCGCGCTGGTCGCGTCGGTCAGCGCCGATCTCGCCGCCAAGGGCCAGTCCGCGGGCGCGCTCATCGGTACATTGGCGCCGCTGGTCGGCGGGCGCGG
>JACDGQ010000364.1 GCA_013821615.1 Planctomycetota bacterium | reverse complement strand
CCGCGGCGCAGCTCGGCCTGTGCACCGTCACCTGGTCGTGCCGCGGCCTCGATGGCGTCACGCACGCCGACCCCGCGCGCGTGCTGGCGCGGCTGGAGCGCGGCATCGCGCCGCGCGCCATCCTCACCCTCCACGACGGGCACGAACCCGGCCATCCCTGCGATCGCAGCGCCTGCCTGGTGGTGGCCGAGGCCCTGCTGCCGAAATTGCGCGCGGCGGGGTGCGCGAGCCGGGCGCTGGTGATCGTCGGCGATGGGATCAGTCTGGCCGAAAGCCCTACGCGGATGGCGTGATGGCCAAAAGCCTGGCCCGTGACGCGATTGCGCGCCACGGGCCCGGGGTCACGGATCGCCAGCCGCTTACTTCGCCGCGGCGGCCACCGACTCGAAGTATGCGAAGATCGACGCCAGATCCTCGGGCTGCAGATTGTTGGCCAAGCCCTCGGGCATCATCGACTTCTGCTCCTCGCCGCGCTTGACGATGTCGGCGGTGTTCAGCTCCATGACCTGGCCGACGATGTTGCGCAGCTCGATGGTCTCGGCGCCCTCGTGGGTGACGAAGCCGATCTGGTGGGTGCCGTCCTTCATGTCGAACCAGCGCGTGGTGAACCCCTGCGAGATCACCGCGCTGGGGCGCAGCACCGACTCGGTGAGCTGGGCGCGGCTGTACTGCTTGGTGATCTCGCCCAGGTACGGCCCCTTCTGCGGCACGTCCTTGGAAACCGTGTGGCAGGCGATGCAGCCCTGCATCGCGAACAGCTGCTGGCCTTTCTTCGCGTCGCCCTTGGCCTTGCCCACCGCCACCATCACGTCCTCGAAGGCCAGCGTGCCGATGGCGCCGCCGCCGGCCTGTTTGGCGGCGTTGGCCTTGGCCTTGGCCAGGATGTCGGCGTCGGACTGGCTGTCCGGCTTCTTGGCGCCGCCGGCCAGGACGATGCCCTCGATCTTGAGCTTGAGGAACTCGACCTGCGCGGTGATGTGCTCCGCGACCTCGCCACCCTCAGCGATGCCGGCCTTGAGCGCCGCCTCGATCTCGCCCGAGCCCGCCCAGGTGGCGCGCTGATAGTAGGGACCGGTGTGCTCGGGACGCGTGGTCCACCAGGCTTTGCGGTCCCACTCGCCCTCAGTGTAGTAGAGGCGGGCGAGGTCGGTGTAGATCCTCTTCTTCAGGTCCGCGGGCGCGTTGGCGAGCTTGCCGATCAGGCCCTTCACCACGCGCTCGTCGTGCATCCAGCGCAGCGCCCACAGCGCGCCATCGACCAGGTCGCCGGGCGCGCCGCTGCTGACCGCCGCCAGCGTGGCGTCGACCGCGTTCAACCCCACCAGCGCGCGCACCGCCAGGTGCGGGATGATGAGCTGGGCATCCTTCCACTCCGGCTTCACCGCCAGCAGCGGCACGATCGCCTTGCCGGCCTCGGTCTTGCCGAGGCGCAGCAGACCGACCAGGGCCTGCACGCGGACGCGCGGATTGTCGCTGGTCAGGCCCTGGGTGAAGGGCTCGAGCGGCACGTTGGCGAGCTGGGTCTTGCGGTCGGCGAGGGCGCGCAGGGCCCACTCCTGGATGGTCGCATCCTTGGCCAGGGCGACGAGGTCGGGATTGGCGTCGGCGCCGAACAGCGACTTGAACGTGAACAGCGCGGCGATGCGCGCATACAGGGGCTGGGCCTGGCCCTTGGCGATGTCGAGCAGGCCGGCCTTCCATGGCGCCTTCGGCCCGCGGCGCAGCATCTCGTCCTGGGCCTGCTGGCGGCACACCGCGCTGCGCGCGGCGATCAGCGGCACCAGGGCGGCATCGCTGGCCTTCTTGAGGTCGGGGAATTTCGCCGCGGGTTCGCCGCCCTCGCTGGGGCGCAGCTCGATGATCGCGCCTACGCTGGGGCCGTTGTAGGTGAAGACCGCGCCCTTCCACGAGGACACGAACAGGTGCGAGTTGCCGTCGGCGTCCAGGTCGGTGACGTTCTGGACCTTCGCCCAGTCCTCGCGGCTGTCGAGCGCCCACCCCGCACCGTCGGCTTTCAGCGGCATGCGGTAGACGTTGCCGGTACCCCAGTCGCAGGTGAACTCCGCATCGCCATCGCCGTTCGGCAGGCCGGGCTCGTGCAGGAAGATGCTGCCGACCGCCGAACCGCCGCCGAAATCGTGCAGGGGCGGCAGCAGTTCATTGCCGAAGCGCGCGTACAGTGATGGGTAGCCCATGTCGGCGCCGCCCAGGAAGTAGCTGAAGCGGCTGTTCCAGCCGTCGCCGTCGTTGGTGTTGTCGTAGATGAAGCCGTTCAGATAGGGATCGACCGACACGTCCATGATGTTGCGCGTGTGGTGGGCGTAGACCTCGAGCTCGCTGCCATCGGGGCGCAGGCGCACCACGCCGCCGCCGCGCATGGTCAGGTGCTTGCCGTCGGTGCCGACGCCGTCGGGGATGCCGAAGTCGCCGATCGCGCAGTAGATCCAGCCGTCGATCGCCTGGCGGATGCCGTTCGAGGTGTGGTCGGCCGGATGCATGTCGAAGCCGTAGCCGATGCCGGTGATGAGGTCCTTCACCTGGTCGGCCTTGCCGTCGCTGTCGGTGTCGCGGTAGGCGGTGAGGGTCGGCGGGTGCAGGCAGTACAGGGTGTCTCCGTCGAAGGAGATGCCGCGCGGCGAGTCGACGTCGGCGACGAAGGTGTCGAACTTGTCCGCCACGCCGTCGCCATCGGTATCGGTGGCGCGCACGATGCTGCCGCGGTGCTTCTCACGGTCGAGCGAGCCGTTCTTGTCGACCGAGATGTACAGTTCGCCCTTGCCGCTGGCCGCGATGCACACCGGGTACGAGACTTCGGGTGGGTGCGCGAACATGGTCGCGGTGTAGCCCTTGGGGACGCGCCCCATAAAGTTGCGCACGCCGACCTCGTGCACCGCGAAGTCGAGCGCCTTGAGCTCGCCGAGCGGGATCGCCACCGGCTTCTCGCCGGCGAAGGCGATCTTCGCATCCACCCAATCCGCGTGGTCCTTGCCGGTGCCGTCGCCGCCGTCGCTGACGTGCAGACGCAGCAACTTCACGCCCGTGAGCTTGACGTTGACCTTGACGGCCTCGTCGCGCCCGTGCAGCACGCCGCTGCGCCACAGAATCTTGTCGTCGCCGATGACGAAGAATTCGACCGAGCCGTCGCCGGTGGTCTCATCGTCGACGCCGGCCTTGGCGGTGAAGGATTCGCCGCCGCCCTTGAGATCGATCAGCAGATCGCTGTCCGCGTGCGTCCCGAACCCGCTCGTGTACTTCGTCCCGCCGATGGCGAGGCCGTTGCCCTCGACCGACTTGTCGACCGCCGGCGTGCGCCAGCCCTGCTTGGCGAGGCTGAGATCGAGGGTCGACAGCACCACGCTGTCGGCGGCGTGGGCGTGGACGGTGGCGAGTGCGAGGGCGGTCAGGCCGAGGAGGCGTTTCATCGAGGACTCCGGAGGTGTGGTGTATACGTCGCGCGATACGTCTGCGTTGCACGGCATAAGCTATGGACTGGCAGTATGCTCCAAGGATCATCAGCGCGTCTGGAAGCATGAAACGCCGGCGCTTCTCGCGCTGTATGTACGGAAGGGACTTCATGGCCTTTGTCGATCTGCAGCCGATCATCGACGAGGCGGTGCACCAGGTGCGGCGCGGCGACCGCGAGGCCTACCGCGCCATCGTCGAGGCCTGTGAAAGCCGCCTGCGCGTGCTGGTCGCGCCGGTGCTGCCCGATCCCGCGACCGTCGAGGACGTCGTCCAGCAGACCTTCGTCACCGCCTACCGCAAGCTCGACCAGTACCAGACCGGCACCGGCTTCATGGCGTGGATCGCCACCATCGCCCGCTATGAGGCCCTCAACGAACGCCGCCGCTGGATCACCGAGCGCTCGTTCCGCCGCCGCTACGGCGACGAGGTGCGCATCGAGCAGTTCCTCGAAGACGACCTGGTCGAGGCCAGCGCCGAGTGGGACGAGGGCATGGTCGAGCGCCTGCACCACTGCATCGGCGGCCTGCAGGAGCGCACCGCAGCGGTGGTGAAGGCGCACTACTTCCAGCTTCAGGACAACCACGACATCGCCGCCGCCCACGGCCACGACGCCGCGTGGGTGCGCCTGGTGCTGCACCGCGCGCGCCTCGCCATCGCTTCGTGCCTGAAGGCGCAGCGGGGCGCGCATGCCTGATGACCTTGACCGCGAACGTCGCCTCGCCGACCACGTCGCCGGCGTCACCGCAGCCGGACTTGCCGACGACCTGGCCGCGGATGCCGCGCGCGTCGCGGCGCTCGCGACCAGCATCGCCCTCGAC
>JACDGQ010000363.1 GCA_013821615.1 Planctomycetota bacterium | reverse complement strand
ACCGCATCCTCGCCGTGGCCATGCTCACCCGCTCCGGCTGCGCGGTTGACACCGCCGGCGACGGCGAGGCGGCGGTGCACCACTACCTTGCCGGCGGCCACGCCATGGTCTTCATGGACATGCAGATGCCGGTCATGGACGGCCTCGAGGCGGCCCGCCGCATCCGCGCCGCCGAGGGTCCGGACCGCCACGTGCCGATCATCGCCCTCACCGCCAACGCCTTCGCCGAGGACCAGCAGGCCAGCCTGGAGGCGGGCATGGACGCTTTCCTAACCAAGCCGGTACGGGAGGCGGAGCTGAGGGCGGTGCTGGAACGGTTCGGGAAGGCGGTGGAGGATGCGTGAAGCGGCGGTTCCGCGGCAAGACCACCAACGACTGCTGGTCGCTTCCCTGGAACGTCGCCGACCTTCGCCTAGGCCCCGTTGACGCCCTGCACCTCAGAGGTATCCAGGCACATGCCGTGACTCCATCCGGATCCTCATCTGGCAGTCGGATAGCACTTGAGCAGATCAGCGATGCGCTCCTCGCTTAGGTAGGCCGCCGGTATGACGAGAGCGTCACGCGAAGGGATGATGATGGTGAAGGCGGTCAGGTATTTCGAGCCATCGAGCAGCACCAGCGTCGCGCGCGCGTGCTGGAACGCCTGAAAGGCCTGCTGCGCTTCGGGACGGACCAGGAAGCGCAGCACACGTTCGTCACGCTGCTTCTCGACACTGACCGCAGCGAGCGCCGGCTCTACGGCGAAGGCGGGGCCGCGCAGGCGGTACCGGGAAAACTGGCCTGATCCGACCACGTCGCCGTCGACAGCCTCGCCATCCTGCACCCGTTCGGCATCGACGAGACGGAGACCCGTCTCTGCGGCTGAAACAGCTGTCCCCAGCGCGAACGCGCAAAGAACCGCGAACGCGGATCCAGGTCCCCGTATCCTCACCCCCCCCTCCCCAATCACCCCCAACCGCTCCCGCACCAGCTCGCGCTGCCCACCCGCGGTCAACACTTGCAGCAGCAGATCCCGATCCGGGATGTCCACCTTCGCCAGCGCCGCCGTGATGTCGCGCACCTGCGCCTCCGCGGTCAGGTAGGTCGACAGCACCTCCCACAGCCGCTCCGGCTTGAGGTAGGTCTGGCACCAGGTCAGGCCCTCCTTGTAGACCATGCGGCTGGCCAGGCGCTTGGCGAGGATGGCGACGCGGTGGGGGCGCGGGATGCGCGTGGCGAGGCGGTCGCGGAACTTCTCGACCAGCAGGCCGGGGCAGTGCGCCTCGAGATGGCGCTGCCAGTGCGGTTGATACGACGCATCGTCGAGGTGCTCGTTGATCGCCGGCTCGAGCAGGCCGCTGACGCGGTTGATCTCGTCGCTGAACTGCGGCGACAGCGCCGACAGGCCGACCTGGCGGCCGCGCCTGGTCCAGGCGGAGAGCAGCGCGCGCGCCTCGTCGTCGGCGCGGTCGCGGATGATGCCGATGACCTCGCGCACGTAGCGCGGCTTGTCGGCGATGAATTCCGCGTCGCTGATCACCAGGCCGGCGAGGACCTCGTAGCTGGAGCAGATCACGCCGCCCTTGTTGGCCGACGAGTCCTTGATCACCACCAGCCCGGCGCGTTCGAGGTTGGTGCGCGCGATGGGCGTCAGGAAGATGTTCGCGCCCTCGACCATGGCCTTGGCGCTGGGCTTGCCGCCCTCGCCCAGGAAGGCCTGCCAGTTGCCGTCGTTGATGGTGTAGGGGCGGCCGCCGCAGGGCAGGAAGAGGTCCGCGACCACGGTGTTGTGCAAGGTGTTGCGCACCAGTTCGCCGGCCTTGTCGGAGGCCGGCACGACGCGCGCGCCGGGGCCGCGCAGGCGCGCGGGCGCGAACTTCGCGATGCCCTGGCTCTCGTCAACCAGACGCAGCAATTCGGGCCAGGCCAGGCCGGCGGGGTCGTGGGCGGCGCCGGTGCCATCGCTGATCGCCAGCACCTTGACACGCGCGCCGTGCTCGCGGTGCAGGATACGCAGCAGGTTGCCGCCGACGTCGCCGTCGGGGCCGCCGGTCATCTTCACGGTGTAATCGCCCTGGTCGGCGACGCCGGCGAGCGGCAGCACGCGCTCGATCCAGCGGAAGATGCCCTCGCTGGTGACGCCGTATTCCTTGTGGTTGATGCCGCTGCCCGGCTTCGACGACATCAGCGTGGCGTCGTGCGGCAGGCCGCGCTCGTGCGCGCGGCGCGCCACCCACACGATGCGTTCCGGCGTCATGTTCTCGTCCGGGCCGAGGAAGATCAGGTCGCTCTCGCGGGCTTCGCCGTGCGGGCCGATGACCTCGGGCACCTGGCCGGGCGGCAGGATCAGGTCGAGCAGGGCGTCGACCAGCTGGCGCACCGCGGCGCTGGCGTCGCCGCCGGGCTCGACCAGGGCGATGCACTTGCTGCCGCCCTCGGGGATGTCCTTGTTCTTGAGCTGCTGCGCCCAGGCGAGGTCGTAGACCTCCTTGAGCAGGCCGTCGCGTGCGCGCTCGTACTGCCCGGCGTTGCGCGGCATCAGGATGCGCAGGCCGCCGCGCGCCGAGGCGCGGAAGCGCACGTGGAAGCCGCGGCACTGCGGTCCGGCGAAGAAGAACACCCCGTACGGGCGCTGCGGGAAGCGCTCCGGCGGCAGGATGGTGCGCTCGAGCTTGAAGGCCAGGCCAAGGCGGTCGCGGCGGTAGGCGTTGGTCAGGCGCACGCCGCCGACGAAGCGCAGCATCGCCTCGAGCACCGTGGCGTGGCTCTGCACCTCGCAGGCGCGCGCGCCGGCGAGCAGAGCGTTGAAGCGCTTATCCCAAACCGGGCGCGGCAGGATGTGGCCGGGTGCGAAACGCCCGGCGAGCAGCGCGCACAGCGCGCGGCACAGTTCGACCTGCTGGCGCAGCACCTCGGCACCGGCGTCGTCGACGTCCAGGTAGCGGTGCTCGGCGGACAGCAGCTGGCCGCTGAAGGCGATGGCGGCGCGCAGCACCTCGAGTTCGTCCAGGGTATAGGTGCCGTCCTGGTGGAGCTGCACCAGGTCGTCGCGGTACTGCCGGCGCAGCGCGTACAGGTCGGCCTCGACCAGCGCGGCGGTGCGCGCGGACAGCGGCTTGCCGCTCGCCCCGGCGAGGTAGGCGGTCGCGACCAGGGCGCGCTCGGTGCCCTCGACCGCCGGCACCAGGTCGAGGTAGCCGCGCACCAGGCGCACGTCGTAGCGCGCGATGATGCGCGCGATGTGCTCCAGCAGCTGCCAGGCCTTGACCCCGCTGGTCGCGGCCAGGAAGCGGGTCTCGTGCTTGCCGTCGACGAGGTGGTCGACGGCCAGGTGCAGGTCCTCGCTGCGCGCCAGCTGCAACCAGGCGCGGATGTGGCGGACCACGCGCTCGACCGAACTGCGCGCTAGGTAGCCCTGGTCGACGGCGTCGAGGTAGCGCTCGGCGCGCACGCTGCAGCTCTGGTCGTGGCCGCACACCGCGGCGAGCACGGCCTGGCGGTGGGCTGCCAGGTCCGCAGCGGCGGGCGCCGCCCCGGGTCCGTAACAGAAGGCGTAGATGAAGAGCTCCTGGTCGCGGCTGACGTGCAGTTCGACGCGGTGGATCGGGCGTTCACCGACCAGGCGCATGACGTCGAGCAGAGTGTGGGTCGCGGGGCGCCCGAAGACCAGGATCTTGCCGGCGCTCTGGTCATCGAGCAGGGTCAGGCGCGAGTCGTGCGAGCGGCGCAGAGCGTGGATGGTCTCGAGGTGGCGGACCTGCTCGGCCGCGTCGGTGCACTGGAAATAGTAGCGGGGCATCTGGGCCAGGAACCATTGGACCGAGGCCCCGAGGTCGCCCAGGACCTGGTCCTTGATGAGCGCGGTGAGTTCGCTGACCCGGTGGTCGCGTGACATGGTGTGCTCCTTGGGAGGAGTGTACCCCCGCCCCATGCCCGCATGGTCGCGGATCGGCCGGGCTGGTACAACCATTTCACCGACGTAGTGCGCGTTGCCGCATGGAGATGCCAACGCTTGCGGCTGGGTCGGCAGGCCCGGGCTGCGGAGGGATCGGCTTCCGCTTCGCTGCTGCTACCGTCCGTACCATATCCGACGGAGACGTGGGCATGGGCGCTCAGCAGCGTGCTTGGCATCACGGACACCGGCTGGCCCGCGAGATGCGCCTCGCGCTGCGCGAGATCGGCAACGCCACTGGCCCCTACGGCTATCTGGCGGCGACCCCACGCCTGCGCCGGATCCCGCTGCGCCTGCGCGCCGCGGTGCTGGCGCGCTGCGGTCGCGCCAGCGTCTAGAAGACCCGCCCCGAGCGCGGGCACTCGGCGGG
>JACDGQ010000362.1 GCA_013821615.1 Planctomycetota bacterium | reverse complement strand
GGCGCGAGGCCATCCGCATCCGTCAGCTGATGCAGATGAAGCAGGGCGAGCGCGCCCGCGGAGGCCTGCACGGTCTTGGCGCCCCACGGCTCCGCCCCGCCCAGCAGCACCACCTGGCGGACGCCGAAGGCCGCGGCGCTGCGCAGCAGGGTGCCGGCATTGCCCGGATCGCCAACCTCGGCGAGGACCAGGCCGCCGACCTGCAAATCGAGCGGCGGCGGCACCGGGATGGGGAACACCGCCACGTAGCCGGAAGCGGTGCTGGCCTGCGACAAACGCTCGGCGACGCGGGCGCTGACCGGCTGGGCGGCGTCCTCTGGCCAGGTGCTCGGCAGCTCTTCGCCGAGGCGCACCAGGATGGCCTCGGGACACCAGCCGGCCGCCAGGAAGCCGTCGATGGTGCGCCGGCCCTCGACCAGGAAGGCGCCCGCCTCGCGGCGGCCGCGCGCGTCGTGCAGGCTGCGCCAGCGCTTGACCAGGGGATTGTCGGGGGAGAGCAGGGGCTGGTTCATGGCGCCGCCAGGGTCGCGCCATGCCGTGTTCCGGCTAGTGGGAAAGCCGGTCCAAGACCTGATTTTCACTGCAAAATGCAATAGGATCGAACCGACCCTGCTCCACTCCTAAGGCCGGAAGCGGACGCTTCCAGGCACCGCGGCACCGCCCCGTGGTGCACACCTCCGTCAACAAGTGTCTCCCGATCAAAGGATTACAACGCTGCATCGCACTGGAACCCGTTGACGATGACGGAGGCAATTCTACGCTCCACCCCGTTCCGGCCCCACCGGAGCCTGGCCTCTGGCCGGTGAGGAATTCATGACCCAACTCCGCATGTCGCAGGTGATCGTCCCCAAGGCGTTCACCACGCTGCCCGACGACGCTGACAAGCGCATCGTCATCGGCACGCTGGTGAAGAGCCTGGTCACGGCCCGGAAACTCAGCGCGGAGCACATCGAACAGGTCGTCGACGGCGCCATGACGCGCGAAGCGATCGGCTCCACCGGTATCGGCCATGGCATCGCCATCCCGCACTGCCGCACCCCCCTGGTCAAGGACATCGTCTGCGCCTTCGGCCTGAGCGAGGCGGGTATCGACTTCGACAGTCTCGACGGCGAGCCGGTGCACAGCGTCTTCCTGCTGCTCACTCCGCCCGATCAGAAGGAACAGCACCTGATGCTGATGAAGAGCTTCGCGAGCCAGATCCGCAAGGAGCACTTCTGCGAATTCCTGCAGGAAGTGAAGGGCGCCCAGGCGCTCGTCGAGCTGCTCGCGGAATTCGAGGCGCGCTAGGGTCTTGGCCACCGCCTTCCCCTCGCTGGTGCCATTCCTCAGCCCGCAGCGGGTCCTGGTCCTCGCCGGTTCGCCGAACAAACGCACGGTGCTGCTCGAACTGGGCGACGCCGTCGCCGATGCCCGCGAGGTCGGCGACCGTACTGCGTATCTCAAGGCGCTCTTCGATCGTGAGGACGTCACCAGCACCGGCATCGGTGGCGGCATCGCCGTCCCGCACGCGCAGATGGCGACCATCACCGGCTTCGCCATCGGCATCGCCCTGGTGCCGGCGGGCTGTGATTTCAACGCCAAGGACGGCAAGCCGGTGCGCGTGGTCGTTATGATCGCCGCGCCCGAGGGCGACCGCCCGACCTACCTCAAGGTGCTGGCCGCCGTCGCCGGCCGCCTCAGCCGCCCCGACGTCCTGGCCGCGATGCTCGCCGCGCGCGACGCCCACGGCGTGGTCGCCGCCTTCGGGGGGTGAACGGGCCGCGCGGTCGCGGCCCGGGTCCGGAAGTCCGGGGTCCGGAAGTCCGGATGTCTCGTGGACACGGTATTCTGAGCGGATTCACGCGCTCCATGACGTGATACGCCCTTGGCCAGGACCCCGAGCCGGGTGACTTCCGGACTTCCGGACCCCGGACTTCCGGACCTTGCTCCTGGCCGGGACGGCGCCAAGCTGCCAACCCATTTTCGACCCCACCAGGGCGCGCCGACCCCAAGGACGGCCCGCCACCCGGATGCCCCTGATCCGGAAACCCACAGCCGCGAGAAGACCATGCAGGCCACCATCACCGACGCAGGCACCCTGCGCACGAAGCTCACCATCACCTACGCCGCCGCCGAGGTCAACGCCCGTCGCGAGAAGGTGCTCAAGAAGTTCGCCGGTGAGGTCAAACTCGATGGCTTCCGCCCGGGCAAGTCCTCCAAGGCGCTGGTGGAGAAGCGCTTCGGATCCGCCGCCGACCAGCAGGCGCGCGAAGAGCTGTCCGATGAGGGCTTCAAGCAGGGCGTGGCCGAGCACCACCTCAAGCCGATCGGCCCGCTCAAGAACGAGTCCAGTTCGACCACCGACGGCCTGACCTTCAGCGTCAGCTTCGAAGTCAAGCCGACCATCGCGCTGCCCGCCCCGTCCGCGCTGAGCGTGGCCAACGCCGAGATCACCGTCGCCGATGCCGACCTCGAGGCGGCCGTGACCAACCTCTGCAAGCGCGCCGGCACCCTCGCCCCGCTCAATGAGGGCGAGACCGTCCAGGAGGACGACAGCATCACCCTGGTCGGCAGTGTCACCGTCGCCGGCAAGGAAGTGCGCAAGCTCCACGACTTCCACCACCTGGTCGGTGGCTACTCGCTGCTCGGCAAGGTGCCCGCCGAGGTCATCACCGCCTTCGCCGGCAAGGGCGTCGGCGCCGAGGTGCGCTTCAGCACCACGCTGCCGGGCTCGTTCGCCCCGGTCGAGGCCGCCAACCAGCCCGCCGAGGTCGCGGTCACCGTGCAGAGCGCGCAGCGCCAGCGCCCGGCCACTGCGGACGATGCGCTCGCCAAGCGCCTGGGCGCGGCAAGCCTCGAGGACCTCAAGACCCGCCTGCGCGACCAGCTCAAGCAGCAGAAGGAGCTCGAGCAGCACCAGAAGCAGATCACCGAGCTGACCGACGCGCTGCTCGCCAAGACCAGCTTCGCCGTGCCGCCCGAACTGCTCGCCGGCATGATCGCCGAGAACGTCGACCCCAAGGTCAAGCAGGCCGAGCAGGACGGCAAGAGCGCCGACGAGATCGCCAAGCTCAAGAGCGATGGCGCGGCCGAGGCCGAGAAGTCGCTGAAGCGCTACCTGCTGATCGACGCGGTCGCCGAGGCCCACCAGGTGCAGGTCAGCCGCGACGATCTCGAGAGTCAGATCCAGATGGCCGCCCAGCGCAGCGGCCGCAAGCCGCAGGAGATCGCCGACCAGCTCGGCAAGAGCGGCCAGGTCAACCAGGTCGTGCAGGAGATCCGCGAGGCCAAGGCGCTCGAGGTGCTGCTCGACAAGGTGCTGGGTCGCGGCGCCGAGGCGGCGCAGGCGAAGGGGTAGACGGAAAGTCCGGAGGTCCGGGGGTCCGGGGGTCCGGAAGTCGGACAGCCAGGCGCAGCCGGGGATCGGGCCCGATGACCATGTCATCGGGCCCGATTCGTTTGAGGATTGACAGAGCAGGGTACCGGGGTTTCCTCACTTCCTGGTTCTCGCTTCTCTCTTCCCGCACTCACCGACTTCCGGACTTCCGGACCTCCGGACTTCCGGACCGGGCTCCGTAGGAGCCCTCCCATGCGCATCGCCATCGCCAGCGACCACGCCGCCCTCGACCACAAGACCGCGATCGCGGCCCACCTGCGCGCACAGGGGCATGCGGTCGAGGATTTCGGCACCGAGAGCCCGGCGTCGTGCGACTACCCGGACTACGCAGCACCGGCGTGCCAGGCGGTCGCCGCGGGGCGCGCCGAGCGCGCGGTGCTGATCTGCGGCAGCGGCATCGGCGTCAGCATCGTCGCCAACAAGGTGCCGGGCATCCGCTGCGGACTGGCCCACTCGGTCGAGACCGCGCGCCTGGCGCGCGAGCACAACGACGCCCAGGCGCTGGCCCTGGGCGCGCGCTTCGTCGACGTCCCGACGGCGCTGGCCATGGTCGATGCCTGGCTGACGGCGACCTTCGAGACCCGCCATCAGCGCCGGCTCGACAAGATCGCCGCCTGCGAGCGCGCTGGCCTGCAGAGCTGAGCCGCGGCAGCGCTGGCACCGCTGCGGCGAGGCGCTACGAATTGCCCCCGCACGAGGATTCCGCCATGCTGACCGCTGCTGTATTGACCCCGGATGGCAAGCTGGACGCCGCGGCGATCGCGGCCGCCCCTGCGGACGCGCCGGCCATCGTCGCCGCCCTGGCCGCGCCGGCGAGCGACGCGCATGCCACCGCCCTGGCCATCATCGCCGGCATCCATGGCGTCGGCATAGCGCAGGGCACGCTGATCGCGCAACTCGCGAAGAGCGGCGGCGCCGGCAAGGCCGCCGGC
>JACDGQ010000361.1:1914-4316 GCA_013821615.1 Planctomycetota bacterium | reverse complement strand
ACCTGGCGCTGCGCGGCCGGCAGACGTTTGGCGACCTGGTCGAGGGAGCCGCCCAATGCTTCGGCCATGCCGGCCAGCGCGCGGTAGTAACCCTGCTGGCCGGGAATCTTGCGGCAGCCCTGCAGCAGGGCGGTCATGATCTCGGCGCGGTCGTCGGTGGTCAGGGCGCGGTGGGTGGCGACGGCCGCGCCCCATTCGTCCAGGAACGGTCCGATCGGCAGCAACAGCGCGTTCGTGGTGCGCAGGTTCTTCACCGTGCGCAGCGGATAATTGCGGTGGCCCTCGGCCGACATCACCGTGCGATAAAGGTGCGAGGCGACCTGGAAGGCGCCGCCGAAGGGCTTGGCGTTCTCGTGCGCGAGCCTGCCGAAGCGTTCCTGGTGCGGATGCCCCGCGAACTCCTCGCGCCAGAAGCTCAGGCCCTGGTCGACGTCGCCGGCATTGTGGGTCAGCACGGTCGCCAGGCGCAGCACGTCGAGCTCGGCGCCGGGGCGGCGCAACAGGGACAGGAAGCCGGCGGATTCGCGTGCGAGTTCGCCTTCGACCGCCGCCGCGAGGCGCTCCGCGTACTCGTTGTCACCGTTCGCCATGAAGCAGCCGAGCGCGCCCGACATGACGCCGAGCAGTTCGCCATCATGGCCGCTGATGCGGCCGCTGCCCGGGACCTCGACGATGCGCGCCGAGACCGGGGCGATATCCCAGGCGCGCGCCGCCAGCACGGTGTCGGCCATGCGCCGCAGCACCGCGGGGTTCTCTTTCGGCGACCACAGCACGCCGCGGATCTTGGCGTCGACGTCGGTGGGGATGAAGGTGCCGGCGGTGCCCATGTGGGCGGCCAGGCAGAGCGCGAAATAATCCTCGCGCTGCGCCGCCGTCGGCACGTCGACCGCAGGCAGGCGCTCGGCGCCGCGGATGATCGCCTGCCAGCCGAGCGGGGTGGTGGCGAGATCGACGAGGCGCGCGTCGGGGGGGACTGGTTCGGCGCCGGCGAACAGGAATGGCGCGGTATTGCGCACCAGACCGAGGAGATTCTCGGGGCCGATGTGGCCGTGGAACTGCTTCACCGCGGTGGTCTGCATCGTCGCGGTGTTGTAGGGAGGGTTGGAAGGGGGCAAGGCGCGAGGGGTGAGGGGTGAGGGCTAAGTCACCAGAGCAAAAAGTTCGCCTCTGCGGTCTCATGCCTTCCACTCTGCGTCTCTGCGGTAAATCCCATCTGGTCCTGGCCCAGCTGGGTGGCATTGACCATTGGGCCGCATTTCTGGTCCATGTGATAACCGCTCTGGGTCGGCTACTTCACGGTCGCCCAGAACACTGCCGCCGTGGTGCGCTTGTCCGCGCTCAGGCTGATCTCCTTGAGGGTGCCCATGGCGCGCAGAACCTCGAGATTCTTCAGCGGTGGCGCGTGCGGTAGGACCAGCTTCTCGAGCGGCAGGCCCTTGAGGCCGGCGAGGTCGTCGATGCGCGTGCCGGCGAGGTCGAGTTCGGTGAGCGGCAGGCCCTTCATGCCGGAAAGCTCGCTGAGCGGCGTACCGGCCACGGCCAGGGCTTTGAGGTGCATGCCGGCGAGCGGACCGAGGTCGCGGATCGCGGTGCGGTTGATGGCGAGGCGCTCCAGCGGCATGCCGGCGAGCGCGGCGAGGTGTCCAACGCGCGTGCCCGAGAGGTCGAGCTCGCTGAGCGAGGCGCCGATCAATGGGCTGAGGTCCGCGACCGGCGCGCCGTCGAGGACCAGGCGGATGAGCGGCATGCGCAGCAGCGCGCTGAGGTCGGAGACCTTGGTGCGCGCCAGGCGCAGCGAGGTCAGCGGCATGCCCTTGAGCGGGGCGAGGTCGCTGATCGGCACGTCGTCCAGGATCAGTTCGGTGAATTTGAAGCTGCGCAGCCCGGCCAGGTCGGCGAGCTGCAGACCGCTGGCGTCGAGCACGGTCAGCGGCATGCGCTTGAGCGGGCCGAGGTCGGTGACCCTGGTGCCGGCGAGGCTGAGCCTCGCCAGGCTGGCGCTGGCCAGCGGCTGGATGGTGGTCACCTGGGTGTGGGCGCAGTCCAGGCTGGTCAGCGGCATGCCGCGCAGCGGTCCCAGGTCGGTGACCTGGGTACCCGCGAGGCTCAGCACCGAGATGTTCATGCCGGCGATCGGGGTGAGGTCGCGCACCCTGGTGCCGGACAGGTCGAGGCTGGTCAGGTGCATGCCGGCGAGCGGTCCGAGGTCGGTGACCGCGGTGCCGGAGATGTCGAGGCGGCTGAGCGGGATGTCCTTGAGCGGGGCGAGGCTGGTGATGCTGCTGCCGCCCAGGACCAGGGTGCACGAGCCATCCGCCTCGGCGTGCAGGCCCGCGCCTGCGCCGGGCCAGGCCGCGTCGAGGGTGGCGATGTAGACCTTCATGAGGTCGCTGCGCGAGCTC
>JACDGQ010000361.1:0-1904 GCA_013821615.1 Planctomycetota bacterium | reverse complement strand
GATCGAGAATTCCTGGTGCCGCGAGTAGGTCTGCGCGAAGGTCGCGGTGGTCTCGGTGTTGGGCGTGGCGAACTGCAGGCAGAGCAGCCGTAGGTCCTTGGCCAGCGAGACGTGCTGCTGGCGCTGCGCGTCTGGGCTGCCGGGCAGCGCCAGGTAGCGTTCCAGGTCCTGCCCTGCGCCGATGTAGTCGTGGTCGCAGATGCGCACGTGGGCGCGCACCAGATAAGCCTCGGCCAGGGCCGGATCGTGGTCGAGCGCCTCGCCCACGTGGCGCTTGGCGTACTCGATGTTGGCGTCCTCGAGACTGTGCCGCGCCATGTCGAGCCACGCCGGCGCGGAGTCGCGGCCGACCTTCAGGCGGGCCTCGTTGGCCTCGAGCAGGCGCTGATTGCTGTCCTCGGCCCGGCGGCGTTCATGCAGGTTGATGACGTAGCTGAACGCGCCCACCGCGATCAGCGCGACCGTGGCCAGCGCGAACACCGCGGTCGCGGCGCGGTTGCGGCGCGCCAGCTTGAGGATGGCCTCGACGACGGTGTCCTCCTTGGCGCTGACCGCGTGGCCCTGGATGTAGAGCTCGATGTCCTCGCGCAGCGCCTTGGCGGACTGGTAACGCAGCTTGGGGTCGGTGGCCATCGCCTTCATGGTGATGGCCGAGAGCTCCTTGGGCACGTAGCGCTTGCCGACCGCCGCGCGTTCAGGCGGTTTGAGCTGGCCGGCGCGCACCTTGCGCAGGATCTCCTCGACGTTCTTGCCCTTGACCGGCTGGTTGAGCGACAACACCTCGTAGAGGATCGCGCCGAGCGAGTAGACGTCGCTGCGCGCGTCGATGCTGGCGATGTTGCCGCGCGCCTGCTCCGGCGACATGTACACCGGCGTGCCGGCGATCACGCCTTCGATGGTGCGCTCGAACTCCGAGTCGTGGCGGAAGCTCGAGATGGTCTGCTCGACGTCGGCGGGATCGGGGTCCTCGCCAGGGTCGACCGCCCCGCCGTCGCTGGTCCCCGCGCGGACGCCCAGGCCGACGCCGACCTTGGCCAGGCCCCAGTCCATGACCAGGACCTCGCCATAATCGCCGAGCATGATGTTGGCCGGCTTGAGGTCGCGGTGGACCACGCCGTGCGCGTGCGAGAAGGCCACCGCGTTGCACACCGCGAGGAAGTCCTGGAGCAGGTGCGCGAGCGAGTAGCTGCGATCGCTGGCGAGCGCCGGATCGGCGCGCAGGTCGTCGAGCACCTCGCCCAGGCTGCGGCCCTTCACCAGTTTCATGGTGAAATACATGCGCCCCTGCGCGTCGGTGCCGAGCTCGTGGATGGGCACGATGTTGGGATGCTCGAGCTGGCCGGTGACCTGGGCCTCTTCGACGAAGCGCGCGCGCTGCACGGCGTTGCCGCCGCGCTTCATCACCTTCATCGCCACGTCGCGGCGCAGGGCGCGGTCGCTGGCGCGCAGGATGATGCCCATGCCGCCGCTGGCGATCTCGTGGGCGTCCGCGTATTTGCCCGGGCCCTCGGCGATGCGCTGGATGGCATCGACGGTCTGCGGCACCACGCCGGTGTCGTCGTGCTGATCGCGGCTGGAGGGCTGGCGCGCGGGCGGCTCGGTATCCGGCTGCTCCTCAAGCGGTCGCGGCGGGCCGCCGTGGCTGGTCTCGATGGTCGCTGCCATGGCATTGACCACCTGCTTGGGCGCGGCGCGCGCCTCCAGGACGGTAGCCTGCGCGCCCAGCGGGTTGCCCAGCGGCGTCGGCTCCTCGAGCGGAGGCAGGGTGCCGGGTGCGAAGATCGCTCCGCAGGCCGCGCAGCGGATGCGCGTGCCGATGATCAGCCCCGCCGTGCGGTGGCGCGCCTTGCAGGCCGGGCAGCGCGAGACCTCGGGCATGCCGGCGACCGCGCGCGGGGTGGCGG
>JACDGQ010000360.1 GCA_013821615.1 Planctomycetota bacterium | reverse complement strand
GGCCGGCATGCTGCTGAATCTCGACGAATCCATCACCCGCAACTGATGCGGCTGGAGATGCCATGACCATGCCGTTCAACTCCCCTGCATCGCCGCCCGTTGGTCTGTCGCGCCGCAGCCTGCTCGCCCGCTCCGCCTTCGGCCTGGGCTTGGCGGCGCTGGGTTCGCTGGCCGGTGGTGCGCGAGCGATGGCGGGCGAGAGCTTGCCGGGCCTGCCCGGCCTGCCGCACTTCGCGGCGCGCGCCAAACGCGTGATCTGCCTGTTCATGTCGGGCGGCCCTTCGCACCTCGACCTCTTCGACCCGAAGCCGGAATTGGACAAGCGCTTCGACCAGGACCTGCCCGAATCGGTGCGCGGCGGCCAGCGCATCACCGGCATGGTCGCGGGCCAGGCGCGCTTGGCGCTGCAGCCCAGCCGCTACCGCTTCGCGCAGCACGGCCGCAGCGGGCAATGGCTGAGCGAGCTGCTGCCGCACCTCGGCGGCGTCGCCGACGAGCTGTGCGTGATCCGTTCGCTGCACACCGAGGCCATCAACCACGACCCCGCCATCACCATGTTCCAGACCGGCAGCCAGCAGCCGGGCCGGCCAAGCATGGGCGCCTGGCTCGACTACGGCTTGGGCAGCCTCAACGCCGATCTGCCGGCCTTCGTGGTCATGAACTCCGTGCCCAGCACGGGCGCGCCCGACCAGGGCCTACTGACGCGGCTGTGGGGTCCGGGCTTCCTGCCCAGCCGCCATCAAGGCGTGCAGCTGCGCTCCGGCGCCGACCCGGTGCTCTACCTCTCGGATCCGCCCGGCATCGACCGCGCGCGGCGCCGCGACCTGCTCGATGGGCTCGGCGATCTCAACCGCCTCGCGGCCGCGCAGCAGGGCGATCCTGAGATCCAGACGCGCATCGCGCAGTACGAGATGGCCTTCCGCATGCAGGCCTCGGTGCCAGAGCTGGTCGACCTCGCGCACGAGAGCGATGCGACCTTCGCGCTCTACGGCGAGGATGCGCGCAAACCCGGAACCTTCGCGCGCAACTGCCTGCTCGCGCGCCGCCTCGCCGAGCGTGGCGTGCGCTTCATCCAGCTCTACCACCGCGGCTGGGACCACCATGGTGGCCTCGCCGAACGCCTGCCGGTGGGCGCGCGCGACACCGACCAGGCCGCCGCCGGGCTGATCGCCGACCTGCGCCAGCGCGGCATGCTCGACGACACCCTGGTGATCTGGGCGGGTGAGTTCGGCCGCACCTGCTACGCCCAAGGCGGCGCCAACCGCGAGAAGTACGGCCGCGACCACCATGGCCGCGCCTTCTCCGCCTGGCTCGCCGGCGGCGGCATCAAGCCGGGTGTGAGCTGGGGCGCCACCGACGACTTCGGCTTCAACATCGCAAGCGACCCGGTCCACGTCCACGATCTGCAGGCGACCATCCTGCACTGCCTGGGCATCGACCACGAACGTCTCACCTACCGCAGCCAGGGGCGGCAGTTCCGTCTGACGGATGTGGAGGGGAAAGTGATGAAGGGGATGCTGGCGTGACGTCGGTTCGATTCGGTGGCGCTCGACGCTAGGCGCCGTCGGTCTGATTCTCCCCCCGCCGCCCCTGCGCGAACTCGACCGAGTAGCCGTCAGGATCGAAGGCGGTCATCGAGCGCTCCCACGGTTCGTCGTGCGGCGGCCTGTGGAAGGCGACACCTTTGGCTTGCAGGTCGACGTAGAGCGAATCGAGCTGATCGGTGCTGAACTCGACGTGGATGGCTTGGCGCTGCGCGGCATCTGCAGGCTTGGCGCCGTCCTTCACGGCCTCGGCGAGGGCGAGCAGGCCGATGCTGCCGTCACCGGTGCGGATCAGCGCAAATGCAGGCGCGGCATTGACTGCGATCGCGAGGCCGAGGACGCCGTGGTAGAAGGCGAGCGAACGCTCGACGTTCGCAACGGTGAGGGTCAGGCCCTCGAAACGGAAAGGGATGGTGGTCATGGGGACTGCGTTTCCGGCGCGGTGGGTTGGGTACGCGAGCGTAGGCCGGCCCAAACCCACATGCATCCACCATCGTGGGCGGTCACTTCTCCATCTCCCCACGGCTTCCACCGTCATCGGGACGCCCGCCTGCGCACGCGTCACAGATAGACTGATAGAACGTTCTACCATCCCCAAGAACCCATGGTATCCCCTGCCATCCCCAGGACCCCCGCCATGCCCTGCCGGCTCGCCGCCCTCCCCCTCCTGCTGCTCTCGACCCTGCTCTGCGCGGCGCAATCCGACACCCCGCTGATGATCACCGTCCCCGCCGGCGCGCGGCAGGTCTTCCAGGGCTTGGGTGTCAGCACGTTCAACAACGGCGCCTATACCGTGCTCGCACCGGAGCGGCGCGCGCTGCTCGCGCGGTTGATCTACCGCGACCTGCGCCTGACCACGCTGCGCATCTGGTGGGCGGTCGAGACCTTCGCACCGGAACGCGGCCAGGCACTGCTCGCCGAGAGTTTCGCCGACCGCTATGTGAAGAGCGGCCTGATCGCCGAGGCGCGCACCCACGGCATGAAGACCATCCTGCTCGGACCAGAGAAGCCGGCGCGCTGGATGCTGACCAAGCCCGAAGACGGCAACTCGCTGATCAAGGACGAGGAGGTCGGCACCTACGTCGCCCAGATCGCCATCCTCATCCAGCGCCTGCGCGACGAGCACCACACCGTCATCGACGCCACCGGCATCGGCAACGAACCGCCGTGGTTCACGCCGGCGCAGATGGCGGCGGCGGTGCGCCTGCTGCGCGGCGAACTCGATCAGCGCGGGCTGCAAGCAGTGAAGATCGTGGCGCACGAGGGCAGCAACAACGACGCCACCGGGCTCGGCTACCTCGACGCGCTGATCGCCGACCCGCTCGCGCTCGCGGGCCTCACCGGCTTCGCCACCCATTCCTACAACATGGCCGCGCGCGCCGACGAGGCCGAGCGCGTCCAGCGCACCGGCAAGGAGTTCTGGATCACCGAGTCCGGCGGCGGCATCGGCCTGCCCGAGACCGAGCAGCCGGTGGACGCCCCGCAGGCCGCCAGCGCCGCGTCGCGCTTCCTGAACGACATGAACCACCGCGCCACCCACTGGATCTGGTTCCTCGGCGCCATGGACCTGACCAATGGCTGGCCCGAAGAGCACGACAACGTGCAGCGCCTGATCGAGTTCCGCGACAAGCCCGGCGCCGACTGGTACCTGCCGCTGCTGAAGTACTACTATCTCAAGCGCTTGGCCCAGACCTTCGACGTCGGCTGCACGTTCCGCGCCGCGCACAGCTCGCTCGAGGGCGACATGACCTGGACCTATGGACACAAGCCGCAGGTCACCGCCGCGGCCGCGCTGAACCTCGACGGCACCTGGGGCATCGGCGCGGTGAACTACACCAGCAACCTCTTCACCCGCGCCGGCCAGGACGAGTTCAACCGCACCAACACCGGGCAGGCGGCCAAGGACTTCCGCGTCACCATCACCATCGCCGAGCTGGCGGCGGTCGGCGACCAGGCTTTCACCCTGCAGCGCACCAGCGCGACGCACCGCGATGTCGACGAGGGCGAGGTGGTGATGCACGACGGCGTGCTCGCCTTCGATCTCGCCCCGCTCGAGCTGGTGACGCTGCGCCAGGTCCGGCGCTGAGCGGCGGCCTGGCGCCGTGCCCGCGACCCTCAAAGACATCGCGCGCCTCTCCGGCTGCTCGTTCCAGGCGGTCAGCGCCATCCTGCGCGCCCAGCCAGGGACGCGCTTCAGCCCGGCGACGCGCGCGCGCGTGCTGCTGGTCGCAGATCAACTCGGCTACCGGCCAAACGCTTCGGCACGGGCGATGCGCTCGGGCCGCACCGGCTGCATCGCGGTGCTGCGCGGCACCCATCCCAACCACAGCTCGCTGAGCCCGCACCTGCTGGGCGGCATCATGCGCGAACTCGACGGGCACGACCTGCACGCCGCCATCCTGTCCCTGGACGACGCGCAGCTGACCAGCCCCGAGCACCTGCCCAAGCTGCTGCGCGAGGTGGTCGCCGACGGCGTGCTGATCAAGTACGACCACTGCATCCCGCCGCGCCTCGGCGCGCTCCTTGCGCAAGCCGGGATCCCCGCGGTGTGGGTCAACAGCAGGCAGCCGGTGGACTGCGTGCACCCGGACGACCTGGAGGCGGGACGGCTGGCCACGGAGCAGCTGATCCGGCTTGGCCACCGCCGCATTGCCTACGCGGACTTCTCCTACGATCTCGCCGACCCGACGGAGCACTACTCGGCCCACGAGCGCCACGCCGGCTACCGCACCGCGATGCGCGCAGCCCGCCTGGCGCCGCGCCTGCTCGGCGGC
>JACDGQ010000359.1 GCA_013821615.1 Planctomycetota bacterium | reverse complement strand
CGCGGGCGCGGCGCCGGCGGCACGGACTCCTTGGCCTTCTCCGGGGTGCGCGGCGGCATGGCCGCGACCAGTTCGCGCACCACGCGCAGGTCGACCAGCATCTCGTCCATGCTGGCGTGGCGCCACGCGGGATTCTTCGAGAGCATGCCGTGCACCAGCTCGTCGAGCTTGGTGGGCAGCGCGAGTTCGCGCAGGCGCTCGAGCAGGCTCGGGATGGGGCGGTCGCGGTGCGCCTCGAGGATGGCGCGCGGGCTGGCGTCGTCGAAGGGCGGCTCGCCGGCGATCAGGTGGTAGAGCACGCAGCCCAGGCTGTAGACGTCGCTGCGCGCGTCGCCGTCCTTGCCGGCGGTGCGCTCGGGACTGGTGTACCAGGGATTGCCGACGATCTCCGTCTGCGCGTCGCGGGTGCGGTGGCGGGCGCTGTCGAGCACGCTGACCAGCCCGAGGTCGAGCAGCTTGACGTGCCCGTCGCTGGCGAGCATCAGGTTGGCGGCGGTGACGCCGAAATGGAACACGCCCTTGGCGTGCGCCGCCTGCAGGGCGGTGGCCGCCTGGTCGACCACCAGCAGCGCCAAGCCCGGGTCGACGCGCCCGTCGCGCGCGATGAGGTCCTCGAGGGTGTCGCCTGAAACCAGTTCCATGCTGTACCACAGCCGGCCGTCCTGTTCGCCGCAGTCGTGGATCTGCGCGATGCCGGGGTGCTGGACGCTGCCGGAGCGGCGCGCGGCGGCGAGCAGGCGCGCCGCGAAGCCGTCCTCGCGCGCCACCAGGGCGGCGGTGAAGACCTTGACCGCCACCGCGCGCTTCATGGCGACCTGGGTGGCGCTGTAGACCACGCCCATCGCGCCGGCGCCCAGCACCGCCTCGAGCCGGTAGCCAGCCAGCTCGGTGCCGACCAGCTCCTTGCCATCATCGGGCAGGGCGGCCTGGCCGGCGGCCGGCGTGGTCGCGGGCGTCTGGCCGTGCAGGACCACGCTGGCCTTGCCGATGACGATGCGGTCGCCGTCGACCAGCCGGCGGGGCGAGAAGATCTCCTCACCGTTGACGCGCGTGCCGTTGGCGGAATCGAGGTCCTCGACCCACACCGTGGCGTCGGGCTTGGTGAAGACCCGGGCGTGATGGCGGCTGGCCTTGCCGTCGGCGATCACCACCCCGCAGTCGCGTTGCCGGCCGAGGACCAGTTCAGCGGCGATGGGGAACTCCGTGCCCTCGTAGACCAGGTGCGTCATGCGCTGCCAGCCTAGGCCGCCGTGCGGGGGCGCCAGCCCAGGCCGTCCGGCACGCCCGGCGCTCCCTGTCACACCAATGTGTCGGAATGCCAGGGCCCGGGGTGGACGCCCCGGGTGACCATGTCGTTTGCCTCTGGTGTGACGCGATTTGGCGTCTATTTTTCCCCTCCGCCCGGCGCTTCCATGCGCTGCGGCGCCCTCAAGGAACCGGCATGCCGCTCATCGAGACCGTCACCAACGTCGCCAAGCGCCTCCTCGGCACCACCAACGAGTCCGTGCTGCGCCGGCTGTGGCCGACCGTCCTGCAGGTCGCGAAGCTCGAGCCGGACATGCAGCTCGCCGACGACGTCACTTTGCGCGCGCGCAGCCAGGCGCTACGCGAGAAGGTTCTGGGCGGGGCGCCGCTGGAGAGCGTGATGGTCGAGGCCTTCGCCCTGGCGCGCGAGGCCGCCGACCGCCGCATCGGCATGTGGAACGCGCTCGACCCCAAGCGCGGCTTTCCCGAAGAGGCCTGGGGCGAGGCCCGCGGCGCCATCGCGGCAGCGCGCGAGCAGCTCGCGGCCGGCACCCCGCCCTGGGACCTCGACCTGCCGGCCAGCGCCTACGCGGCGGTGCGCCGCCACTCGCCGCACTCGGTGCCCCCCTTCCGCATGCGCGCCCACGACGTCCAGGTGCTGGGCGCGGTGGTGCTGCACCAGGGCCGGATCTCCGAGATGCGCACCGGCGAGGGCAAGACCCTGGTCGCATCGCTGACCTGCTACCTCAACGCCCTGGGCGGGCGCGGCGTGCACGTCATCACCGTCAACGACTACCTCGCCGCGCGCGACGCCAACTGGAACGCGCCGACCCTGCGCTTCCTCGGCGTCAGCGTCGGCGCCATCCAGAGCAACCAGCCGCCGCACCTGCGCAAGGCGATCTACGCCTGCGACGTGACCTACGGCACCAACAACGAGTTCGGTTTCGATTACCTGCGCGACAACCTCGCCAAGAGCCCCGACGAGCAGGTGCAGACGCGCCGCACCTTCGCGGTCATCGACGAGGTCGACTCGGTGCTGGTCGACGAGGCGCGCACGCCGCTGATCATCAGCGGTCCCGCGGTCGGGCGCATGCAGCACTACAAGCCGGCCGACGAGGTCGCGCGCCAGCTGGTCAAGGACGTCGACTTCGAAGTCGACCTCAAGGACCGCCAGATCACCCTCAGCGAGGTCGGCATCGACAAGGCCGCCAAGCTCTTCGGCGTCGCCAACCTGTATGACGGCGACGCCATGCAGCTGCCGCACTACCTGGACAACGCGCTCAAGGCGCACCATCTGTACCACCGCGACAAGGAATACCTGGTTGCGAACGGCCAGGTGAAGATCATCGACGAGTTCACCGGCCGCACCATGGACGGCCGGCGCTGGTCCGACGGCCTGCACCAGGCGATCGAGGCCAAGGAGGGCACCGAGGTCAAGGAGGAGAGCCAGACCTACGCGACCATCACCCTGCAGAACTTCTTCCGCCTCTACGGCAAGCTCGCCGGCATGACCGGCACGGCGATGACCGAGGCCAACGAGTTCAACGCCATCTACAAGCTCGAGGTGGTGGCGATCCCGCCCAACAAGCGCGTCCAGCGCACCGACTACGCCGACCTGATCTTCGGCAGCGAGAAGGAGAAGTTCGAGGCCATCGGCAAGGAGGTCGAGGACCTCCACGCCATGGGCCAGCCGGTGCTGGTCGGCACCATCTCGGTCGAGGTCTCGGAGCGCCTGTCGGAGCTGCTCAAGCGCCGCGGCGTGCCGCACGAGGTGCTCAACGCGCGCCATCACGCGCGCGAGGCCGAGATCGTCGCCAAGGCCGGGCAGTTCGGCTCCGTGACCATCGCCACCAACATGGCCGGGCGCGGCACCGACATCATCCTCGGCGCGATCAGCGCGGCCGAGGCCTTCAAGCACTGGCAGGCCCACGGCCTGATGCCGAAGAAGCTCAAGCCCGACAGCAGCGCCACCGATATCGACGAGGCCACCCTCGACCTGTGGGCCACGCACTTCCTCGGCGAACAGGACGCCGCCAAGCTCAAGAACCAGCCCGCCGACCACGTGCTCAAGGCGATCAACGAGCGCCGCCGCCAGAACGGTTTCCCGCCGCTGCCGCCGCCTTCGACCTTCGCGGCCGGCGTCGACGTGCGCCAGCTCGGCGGCCTGCGCATCACCGGCACCGAACGCCACGAGAGCCGGCGCATCGACAACCAGCTGCGCGGCCGCAGCGGCCGCCAGGGCGACCCTGGTTCGTCGCGCTTCTACCTGTCCCTCGACGACGACCTGATGAAGCGCTTCGCCGGCCCGATGGTCGCCAACATGATGCGCCGGCTCGGCCTGAAGGACGGCATCCCGATCGAATCGCGCATGGTCACCAACCAGGTCGAGAAGGCGCAGAAGAAGGTCGAGGAGTTCCACTACGGCATCCGCAAGAACCTGCTCGAGTACGATCAGGTCGCGAACAGCCAGCGCAGCCTGATCTACCGCCAGCGCCAGCAGATCATCGAGGGCAAGGAGCTCGACAAGCTGCTGCTCGCGCTCTACCGCCAGTCGACCGACCAGATCGTGCAGAAGGCCGCCGACGACGGCACGCGCGGGCCGGAGCTCGCCAAGCGCGTCGCCGAGGAATACGCCAAGGACTACGGCCTGCCCGCGCCGGCCGTCGAGGCCCTGCCGGTGAAGGACGGCGGCGACGCCACCCGCGACTTCCTGATGAAGGAGATCACCGCGGCGGTCGAGGCGCGGCGCAAGGAGATGGGCGAGGTCTTCGAGCACGTCCTGCGCTTCGTGCTGCTCGACACCATCGACCGGCGCTGGAAGGACCACCTCTACTCGATGGACCACCTGCGCCACGCCATCGGCCTGGAGTCGTACGCGCAGAAGGACCCGCGCATGCGCTTCAAGGAGGAGGGCTACCGCCAGTTCATGATGATGAACGAGCTCATCCATCAGGAGGTCGGGCGCATCTTCTTCCGCCTCCAGGTGCAGGCCGCCCCGCCCGAGCCCGAGACCCCCGGCCCCGCCGGGCACATCGAGGCCGGTGGTTTCCGCCCCGCGGCCGCGACCGCCACC
>JACDGQ010000358.1 GCA_013821615.1 Planctomycetota bacterium | reverse complement strand
TCCTTCGTCTGGTCGGCCATCTGCGGCTTGCCGACGATCGGGTCCTTGAGCCCGCGGTAGTAGATCCGCCAGATGCGGCCGTGCGTGTGGTCGCGGCCGGGGTGGGTCAGGGGGACCTCGTAGTGGCCGATGATGCGGTTGTAGAAGTCCGCGACGTAGATCGCGCCATCTGGGCCAAGCTGCAGATCGACCGGCCGGAACCACGGATCGTCGCTGACCACCAGATCGGCCGCCTCGTGCGCGGTCGGCGTGGCGCCGGCGAAGCCGATGACGTCGCGCACGATGCGCGAGGTGACGACGTTGCAGGTGAAGCAGTTGCCGCGGTATTCCGCCGGGAAGTGTTCGGCGGAGTAGCTCAGCACGCCGCACAGCGCGGTCGAGCCATGCATGTGCGACATCATCGCCGGCGCGTAGCCCAGCCCGTCGTGGGGCAGACCGAACCCGGGGTAGTGGCCGCCGCGCAGCAGCTGGTAGACCGGCAGGGTGTGGCAGTCGGACGAGTAGAGGTCGCCGGCGGCGGTCCAGCTCATGCCGAAGGGGTTGACGCGGCCCCAGGTGTACTGCTCGACGTGCGAGCCATCGAGGCGCATGCGGTAGGTGTTGCCCGAGGTCATGGTGATGGCCTGCCCGTCGCGGCCGCGCACCGTCGAGGTGTTCTTGAAGCCGTGGCAGGCGTAGAGCCAGCCGTCGAAGCCGCGCGTGAAGCTGTTGGTCATGCCGTGGGTGTCGTCGTGGCCGAAGGTCCCGTACAGCTGCTCGCGCCGGTCGCACACGCCCGCGCCGGTGGTGTCGTGGAAGAAGGTGATCGCGGGGGTGCTGTAGGCGATGCAACCGTCGCCGGTGGGATGGACGCCAAGCGGGATGCTGAGTCCGTCCGCGAAGGAGGTGATGCGCGTGGCGCGCCCGCTGGCCGGATCGATCTCCAGCACCTTGATGCAGTCGCGGCCCTTCACCCCGTCGGCGACCGGAAAGGGATACTCTTTGGTGTCGCTGACCCACAGCCGGCCGCGCGCGTCAAAGGCCATGTTGATCGGCTTGCTGATCTCCGGCTCGCTGGCGACCAGTTGCATGACGAAGCCGGGTGGCAGATGGAAGCTGGCGCCCTCCTCCGCCGGCGTGCGCGCCTCGGTGCCGCGGATGGTCGCGTCCCAGGCGTCCTGCGCGCTGACGGCGCCCGCGCCGGCGAGCAGCGCGCAGAGGGTGGCGGAGCGCAGCAGCGGTCGGTGCATGGTCATCGGGACTCCGTGCGGAAGGGTTCATCCGGCCTGGCGCGGCGTCGCAGCGGGCGCGGGAGAAGCGTACACCATAACACCCCGGACCCGGCCCGACATGTCAGGGCTTGCGCAGGACTTGTCATTTCTTGCTGCAGTCCCACGCGACCGAGGCGCGAGTCACTGAGAGCCATGCAGCGCCGCAGACGTCATGGCGTACAATTTTGCGGTCATGACCTCACTGACGCGTGGAGCAGTCGTCAACGCGCTGGCATCGCCCGCGTAAGCGGCTCCGCACTCCGCACTCCGCACTCCGCACTCCGCACTCCGCACTCCGCACTCCGCACTCCGCACTCCGCACTCCGCACTCCGCACTCCCCACTCCCCACTCCCCACTCCGCACCCTTCTCCCCTCCCCCATGCACCACCGCACCCGCCACATCGCGCGCCTCGATTTCACGCGCGGCTGGGCGATGGCCGCGCACGCCCACGGCTTTCAGGAACTGGTGCTGGTGGTCTCCGGCGAGATCGAGACCACCATGGACGGGGCGGTGACCGTCGCCGGCCCCGGCATGGTGAAGTTCCACCCGCAGCACCTGCCGCACACCGAGCGCGCCCTCGGATCCAGACCACCAACGCTGCTCTGCCTGTGCTGGGACGCCGACGCCGCCGGCGGCTGCGCGGATTGGCCGCAGCTCGCGGCCGACCGCACCGGCCGCATCCGCATGCTCATGGAATGGATGATCGAGCTGTCGCCACCGCACGACGCGGCCAGTGAAGCGGCGCGCGATGGGCTGCTGCAGGCGGTCGCGCTCGCCTACGCCGGCAGCGGCCAGGGCGCCGACGACGCGCTGGTCCTGGCGGTGCGCGGCTGGGTGCGCGCGCACCTCGCCCAGCCCATCTACCTCGATGACCTCGCGCGCGTCGCCGGCGTCAGCCGCTTCCACTTCAACCGCCGCTTCCACGCGGCCAGCGGCATGCCGCCGATGCGCTTCGTGCGCATGATGCGCGTCGACGAGGCGCGCTCGCTGCTGCTCGCCACCGCCATGCCGCTGCGCGAGATCGCGCCGCGCGTCGGCTTCGCCGACGAGTTCCAGCTCTCGCGCGTCTTCCGCGAAGTCACCGGCCAGACCCCGGCGACCATCCGCCGCAAGGGGTGATCCGACGCCGAACGGCGAGGATGGAACCGCCAAGATGGCAAGGAAGAAGACCCGCACCCCTGCTTTCAGCGCGATTCGGCGCGCGTCTCCTCTCGGATGTCAGATGGGCGCCTTGGCGGTTGTATAGTTCCTCGTCATTCGTGGTGGATCCATTGCCTACCGGGGTCTCGTCGATCAAAACAGGAAAGACAGGATCGAACAAGAGCAACGGAGGAACGGAGGACAGCCAAGAGATGGCGATGCCGTTTTTCCCGATCTCGCTTTTTTCACTGGCTCCCTGTCTTCCTCCGTTTCTCCGTTCCTCTTGTTCGATCAGGTTTCGCTTTCCCCGCGATCGACGGAACGTTCCCACGTTGGACGACGAGGAACTGGTTCTATCAACAGTCTGGTTCTCGAGACTCAGCCCAGAGCGCCCGCCAGCGCCGCGACGTCCTCGTCGCGCGTCGCCCATGAGCACACGAAGCGCGCGGCGCCGCCGATGAAGGTGTAGTAGGCCCAGCCAGCGGCCTTGAGGCGGGCGTGGTGCTCGGGCTGCAGTACGGCGAACACCGTGTTGGCCTCGACCGGGCGCGCCAGGCGCACGCCGGGCACGGCGGCCAGGCGCGCGCCCAGGTCGCGTGCGCAGCGGTTGGCGTTGGCGGCGTTGGCCAGCCACAGCCCGTCCTGGAAGCCGCGCACCCACGGTGCGGCCAGGTAGCGCATCTTGCTGGCGAGCTGGCCGGCCTGCTTGCAGCGCCAACTGAACTCGGCGGACAGCGTGCGGTTGCGGAACACCACCGCCTCGCCGAAGCCCAGCCCGTTCTTCACCGCGCCGAAGCACAGCACGTCGGCGTTGGCTGCGACTACCACCTCCGCCGCGCTGACGCCGAGCGCCGCCACCGCGTTGGCGAAGCGCGCACCGTCCAGGTGCACCGCCAGTCCGTGGCGCTTCGCCACCGCCGCCAGCGCGCGCAGCTCGTCGAGGCTGTAGAGCGTGCCCAGCTCCGTGGGCAGGGTCAGGCTCAGCACGCGCGGCTTCGGGTAGTGCAGGTCGCCGCGCTGGGTGGCGAGGCGCTCGACCTCGGCCGGCGTGACCTTGCCCTCGCTCGAGCGCGCCGGCAGCAGCTTGGTGCCGTTGGAGAAGAATTCCGGCGCGCCGCACTCATCGGTGGCGATGTGCGCCACCTCCGCGCAGATCACGCTGTGGTAGGACTGGCAGCACGCCGCCAGCGCCAGCGAATTGGCCGCGGTGCCGTTGAAGACAAAATAGACGTCGCAGTCACCGCCGAGCGCGCCGCGGATGGCGTCCGCCGCCTGCGCGGTGAACAGGTCCTCGCCGTAGGACGGGCACGCGCCCTGGTCGGCCGCGCGCAGCGCCTCCCAGGCCGCGGGGCATAGGCCAGAGGTGTTGTCGCTGGCGAATCGGTAGTCCATCGGGGCGGCCTCGGCTGACAGTGGGAAGGCGGTGATGAAGCTACCGGCGGCGGTCGCATCGGTCCAGCGCACCCGCGTGCCGCTGCGTCTCACCGCAGCGCGGCGCCCGCCGTTCCCCAGCCCCCGGCGATCATTACCAGCAGCACCACCGCCTCCACCAGCTGGTTTCCCGCGCCGAGCAGATCCCCGCTCTGCCCGCCCAGCCGCCAGTGCAGGTAGAGGCCCCACAGCGCGGTGACGACGATCGCAGCGCCTGCCGCCGCGCAGGCGTGCGGCAGCCTGACCCACCACGCACCGGCCGTCGCGAGCAGCGCGAATCCGCTCGCCACCACGCCCGGCAGCAGGCGCGCGTCGCTACGGATGTCCTTGGACAGTCCATCGCCCAGCGCCGGCAGCCAGCGCAGCAGCGGCGCCGCGGTCCAGCGTCCCCACGCGGCGGCCAAGGCGAAGATCGCGACCACGTGCAGGGCCGAATGCGTGGCGCAGGCGCACAGTACCGCGAAGCGCAGGGTCAGCAGCAGCCACAGCCCCATCA
>JACDGQ010000357.1 GCA_013821615.1 Planctomycetota bacterium | reverse complement strand
CGTCTAAGCGTTGGCCTGCGCGCCAAGGCGCTGCCGTGTTCCCTGGGGTATGCTGCCCAGCATGGACACCGATCCGGCCCGGCTGGCCCACGACCTGCAGACCATCATGCGGATCTCGCGGTCCATGGGCAGCGAGCGCAATCTCGACCGACTGCTCGACCTCATCGTCGCGGCGGTCACCGATATCGTGGCGGCCGACCGCAGCAGCCTGTTCGTGGTCGATCGCGATCGCGCAGAGCTGTGGACGCGCATCTCGCAAGGCGCGGCGCCGATCCGCATGCCCCTGGGCAGCGGCATCGCCGGGGTGGTGGCCGCGAACGCGAGCACCGTCAACATCGCCGATGCCTACCACGATGCGCGTTTCAACCCCGAAAACGACCTGCGCAGCGGCTACACCACCCGGAGCATCCTGTGCATGCCCCTCACCGACCACGAGGGCGCGGTGGTCGGCGTGATCCAGGCCTTGAACAAGCGCAGCGGCGAGCCCTTCAACGACTACGATGAGCAGGTGCTCGGCGCGCTGTGCGGCAGCGCCGCGGTGGCGATCAGCAACGCCCAGCTGGTGCTGCGCGACCTCGAACGCCAGCGCCTCGCGCGCGACATGGAGCTGGCCCGGCAGATCCAGCTCGGCCTGCTGCCGGCGGCGCCACCGCAGCACCAGCACTGGCGCATCGCCACCTATTACCAGTCCTGCGACCGCACGGGCGGCGACTACTTCGACTTCATCCCGGTGCGCGGTGGCGGACTCGATGCGGTGATCGGCGACGTCAGCGGCCACGGCATCGCCGCGGCCTTGCTGATGAGCACCGCGCGCGCCTTCCTGCGCGCGCTGCACGAGCAGATCGACGAGCCGGGCGAGATCATCACGCGCCTGAACCGGCTGCTCGAGGAGGACATGCACGATGACGGCTTCATGTCGCTGGTGCTGTGCCGGCTCGAGGACGACGGCCACGTCAGCTACGTGTCGGCCGGCCACGAGCCGCCGCTCATCCACCACCTTGCCGACGGCTTCGCGCCGGATGGCGAGAGCAGCGGCATCCCGCTCGGCATGATGGACGATGCGCGCTATGGTGCCTCCTGCGTGACGCGGCCGCTGGTGAAGGGCGACCTGCTGCTGCTGTTCACTGACGGCATCTTCGAGGCGCAGTGCGAGGGCGAGTACTGCCCGTGGGGCATGGATCCGCTGCGCGAGGTCATCGCCGCCAAGGCGCCGGAGGGCGCGAGCGCGGTGTGCGCCGGGGTGATCAACACGCTCAAGCAGCACCTCGCTGGTCGCCCACCGCTGGATGATCTGACACTCATTGTCGTGGAGAGGTTGTGAGCGGACCTGGGAAGTGCGGAGTGCGGAGTGCGGAGTGCGGAGTGACCGTGATCATGGCACCGCTGACTGACCCCCGGAGGGCGCCGGGCGACCGCACGGGCGGAAGTGCCGCGCCGGTCGCACCAAGGACCAGGGGTAGGCAGGCACTCCGCACCTCGAACTCCGCACTCCGCACCGAGAGGCGTCCGTGATGCCCCTCGAAGTCCTCCCCGGCCCGCCGCCGCCTATCGGCGGGTGCCTGTTCGCGCGCAGCTGGCCGTCGCGCATCGACCACAAGCAGGAGGTCCTGGACATCCTGGTCGCCGAGCTGCTCGGGCGCGGCTTCATCACTGCGGAGGAGGAGCCGTGGGCGGTGCTGGTCCTCGATGAGGTGGTGGTCAATGCCATGCTGCACGGCAACGAGGGCGACCCGACGCTGTCGGTGGTGATCGCGCTGTTCGCGGACGATACCGGGCGCTGGGTGATGACGGTGCGCGACCAGGGGCAGGGTTTTGATCCTGCTTCCCTGCCCGATCCCGAAGATCCGGCGAGCCTGCTGCTGGAGCACGGGCGCGGCATCCGGATCATGAAGGAATGGCTCGCGGATTTGGTGTACTATGAGCGTGGGGCCTGCGCTTGGCTGGCCCGCCAGCGCGCCGATCGACCCATTGCCGCACCTCCCGAAAGCCCCTGAGGATCCATGCCCTGCGACTTCCTGACCGTCGAGCGCTACGACAAGATCGTCCTGGCCAAGGTCACGAAGGATCGCCTGCTCGATCCGATCAGCATCAATGCCTTGGCCGATGAGCTCAACAGCTTGGTGGACAAGCACATGCATATCAGTCTCATCCTCGAGCTGAGCGAGGTGAGCTTCCTCTCGTCGGCGATGCTGGGCAAGCTGGTCGCGGTCTACAAGAATGTCATCAAGCTCAGCAAGGGGCGCATGGCGATCACCGGGGTCAAGCCTGCGATCATGCCATTGTTCAAGATCACCCAGCTCGACAAGATGATGCAGTTCGCTCCGGATGCGCAGGAGGTGATCCTGCTCTATCGGCGCAAACCGCTTTAGCGCGCTGGGCGCGCTGGTCCGAAGGTCCGGAGGTCCGGAAGTCCGGAAGTCCGGAAGTCCGGAAGTCCGGAAGTCTCGGTTGGCGGGGTTGTCTGCGCATGCCGACGCCGCCGGAGAACGGCGTATTGCGAGCTACCCGGCTCAACCAGGTCCGCATAGACTCCCGGTCTTCCGGACTTCCGGCCGATGGCAATCCCTCTACCGTGCTGGCGTGCGCGCCACCTGCGAACCACTCGACCCTGCGGCGCAGCGCGCGGGGCGCATCCCAGTGCTGGGCGATGGCGGGCGCGAGCTGTGCGCGCTGTGGACGCAGGTGCTGGAGCGGCCGTGCTCCGACCGCCATCTCCGCCTCCAGGTCATCGCCATCGAGCCCATGGAACTGCCTGCGGCAGAGCCCAGCGAATCCGCGACCGGCGCGCTGGCGCGTCTCGAGCGCGCGCTGCGTGGCAGCGGTGCGCTGATCGCCCTGCTCAACCCCGCGGTCTTCCCGCCGGCGCAGATCGCCCTCGCCGAGGGGGCGCGGCTGTTCGCCCTCGCGGACGCGGCCGATGAGGCGTCCTGGGACGCGGTGCTGTCGCTGGGCCTGCCGGTCTACGGGCTGCGCGGGCGCATCGCCTGCGCCTGCCTGACCGCGCACCCCGGGGCGGTGCTGTCCGCGCTGGCCTACGGCAACTTCGCCTGCGAGGAGGGGCTCGCGCTCGAGCGCCTCGACGAGGACCGCGCCGGCGTCGCCTGGCGCACCGGCGTCCCCGCCGAGGCCACGGTGATCGTGCGCGGTGGCTATGAGGCCGCGCGCCAGCAGGGCGCGGAGGGGCGCTGGGCCGATCGCGGCAACGAGGCCTACGTGCGCCTGGTGATCCGCTCCGCCGGCGGCACCTGCTGGACGCAACCGCGCTTCATCGCGCCGCGCGCGGGGCAGCCCGCGCAGCAGCAGCATGGACATTGAAGCCGAACGCCCCTGCGGCCGGGTGATCGTGGTGCGCCGCCGCGTGCCCAGCCAGAACACTTCGCAGTACGCGCATTGGAGCATCTACACGCGCGAGCGCGACACCTGGTTCATCCTGTTGCGCGCGCAGCTGCCGCCGCGCGACCCGCCGGCCTACCCGGTGCGCATGTACCTGCGCAGCTATCGCAACCGCCTGATCGACTTCGCCAACCTCGTCGGCGGTGCCAAGCCCATCCCCGATGGTCTGGTGAAGCTCGGCTACTTGCGCGACGACAGCCCGCGCTGGTTCACCTGCGATTATCTGCAGTTCCAGGTGCCGAAAAGCGAGGAACGCACCGAATTGGAATTCGTGTCGTGGAGCGGGATAGCGGAATGAGCCGGCGCGCTGCGGGTGCGGCCGGGAAAGCAGTGGCGGCGGCGCGCACAGCCGGCGCACCCGCGCGGCAGGAGCGCATCGCTTTCGCAGAGGAACGCGCGGACGTCTCGCCAACGACCACGCCACAGGCGGAGCTGCTCGCGTGGTACGCGCGGGTGGCGCGTGCGCTGCCCTGGCGCACCACCCGCGATCCCTACCGCGTGCTGGTCTCGGAGGTCATGCTCCAGCAGACCCAGGTCGACCGCGTGGTGCCGTTCTACACGCGCTTCCTGGAGCTCTTCCCGGATGAGCGCGCGCTCGCCGCCGCCTCCCTCGACGCCATCCACCGCGCCTGGAAGGGACTCGGTTATCCCAGTCGCGTCGAGCGCCTGCAGGCGGCCTGCGCGGTGGTGCTGGAGCGCGGCGGGCGCTGGCCGGACACCGTCGAGGGCCTGCGCGAGCTGCCCGGCCTGGGGCCGTACACCGCCGCCGCGGTGGCGTGCTTCGCCTTCGGCCGTGCCGTGGCGGTGGTCGACACCAACGTCGCGCGTGTCTACGCGCGGCGCGATGGCCTGGGGCTGCCGCTCGACCGCGCCGCGCTGTGGGCGCACGTGGCGACCCAGGTCGACCAGAAGCAGCCGGTCGCCTACAAC
>JACDGQ010000356.1 GCA_013821615.1 Planctomycetota bacterium | reverse complement strand
GCATAGGCGGCGGCGAGGCAGTCGCCGGCCGCGCTGGCGTCGACCACCTCGACCTTGAAGGCGGGCTGGCGCAGCACCGCGCCATTGCGCTCGACGAGCAGCGCGCCGCGCGCGCCGAGCTTGACCAGCACCGCGCCTGCGCCCTGGCGCTGCAGGATCTGCACGGCTGCCAACGCCTGCTCGTGGCTCTCGGTGCGCTGGCCGCTGAGGCGCGCGAGCTCGCCCTGACTGGTGACCAGCACCTCGATCCGGGCGAGCAGCGGCGCCGGCACCGGTCGGTCCGCCCCGCCGGCGTCGAGCACCACCGGCACGCCTGCATGGCGGGCCAGGCCGCTGGCCTCGCCATTGACCTCGTCGGGGATCTCGCGATCGAGGAGCAGCACGCCCGCCTCGGCGATGCGGCTGGCGAGCGGCTCGCTCAGGCCGTTCCACGCGCGGTTGGCGCCGCGCGGTCCATACCATTCGAGATTGGCCCCGGGATGGACGACGATCGCCTTCAGGCCATCCGCCTGGACCAGGATCACCGCCTGACCGCTCGGCCCCTCGACCTGGTGGAGCAGCTCGAGCCCGAGCCCGGCTGCGGCCAGGGCCTCACGCAGCCCGGGAGCGTGCGCGTCGTCGCCGAGATTGCCCGCGAACCACGTCTGCTGGCCGAGGCGTACCGCGGCCATCGCCTGCAGCGCCCCCCGCCCGCCCGGCCGCGTGGTGCCGGCCAGGGCGGCGACGATCTCGCCGCCCCGTGGCAGGCGGGCGAGTTCGAAGGCGAGTTCGGCGTGGACCGAACCGATGACCAGGAGGGGCTTGGGCACGGCGGGAGGCTAAGCACCGCGGGAACCATGTCGATCCGCGGCCCGGACGACCCCCTGCAGACCCAAGGTTCGGCGTCCGGAAGCAGTGAATTCGCCTGAAGAAACCCATTTTCCCCGAAGAACAGCCACACCGGACCGCTTTTCCCGTTTCATGGGTCCAGATGGCCCCGATCATCCGCGCCCATGAGCGAACTCCAGACCATCTCCGTGCGCGGTGCCCAGGAGCATAACCTCAAGAACGTCGACCTCGACCTGCCCAAGCGCGCGCTGGTGGTGTTCACCGGCCCGTCCGGCAGCGGCAAGTCCTCGATGGCCTTCGACACCATCTACGCCGAAGGCCAGCGCCGCTACGTCGAGTCGCTGTCGGCCTACGCGCGCCAGTTCCTCGGCCAGCTCGAGAAGCCGAAGTACGAGTCGATCCGCGGCCTGTCGCCGACCATCGCCATCGAGCAGAAGTCGGCCTCGAAGAATCCGCGCTCGACGGTCGGCACCATCACCGAGATCCTCGACTACCTGCGCGTGCTGTGGGCGCGCATCGGCATCCAACACTGCCACAGCTGCGGCCGCGAGGTCGGCAAGCGCAGCCAGGACGAGATCGTCGACGCCATCCTCAAGCTGCCCGCGGACAGCCGGCTGCTGCTGCTGGCGCCCAAGGTCAGCGACCGCAAGGGCGAGCACCAGGACGTCCTCGACCGCGCGAAGAGGGCCGGCTTCACGCGCGTGCGCGTCGACGGCAAGGAGATCCTGCTCGACCAGCCACAGCAGCTCGACCTGAACAAGAAGGTCAAGCACCGCATCGACATCGTCGTCGACCGCGTGGTGGTCAAGGACGGCATCCGCCCGCGCCTCGCCGACAGCGTCGAGACCGCGCTGCGCGAAGGCGAAGGCAAACTCGTGGTCGCCTTCGCTGGCGCTCCTGGCGACGCCGAAGTCCGGAAGTCCGGAAGTCCGGAAGTCCGGAAGTCGACAGCCGCCAAACCGCTCAAGGTGGAAGCACGCAAAAGGCGCTGAGAGCGCAGGACTTCCGGACCTCCGGACTTCCGGACTTCCGGACTTATTCTTTTCCGAGCACCTCTACTGCCACCACTGCGACCTCAGCTTCCCCGACCTCGAGCCGAACAGCTTCTCGTTCAACTCGCCGCTCGGCGCCTGCAGCGGCTGCAACGGTCTGGGCAACAAGACCACCGTCGACCTCGGCAAGCTCATCCTCCCCGAGCTGTCGATCAACGACGGCGCGGTCGCGGCGTGGGGCGAACTCGGCGATGGGGACCGCCAGGCCTGGCACATCGAGTACCGCCGCGACCTGCTCGACAAGCTCAAGATCGATCTCGACGTGCCGTGGAAGAAGCTGCCCGAGGCCAAGCGGCAGCTGGTGCTGTTCGGCACCAGCGAGCGCGTCGCGGTCAACTGGGCGACGACCAACAGCCAAGGCACCTTCAACACCAAGTTCGACGGCGTGGTGCCGTGGCTCGAACGCACCATGAAGGAGTCCGACAGCGACTGGCGGCGCGACAAGCTCGGCCAGTACTTCAGCTCGACGCAGTGCGCGGACTGCGGCGGCAAACGCATCAAGTCGACCTCGACCGCGGTGCACATCGGCGAACGCTCGCTGCCCGAGGTCTGCGCCCTGACCATCGGCGAGGCCAGCGCCTTCTTCGCCGCCCTCAAGCTCGGCCCCAGCGCGGCCAAGGTCGCCAGCGGCGTGCTCAAGGAGGTCCAGGCGCGCCTGCGCTTCCTGATCAACGTCGGGCTCGATTACCTGACCCTCGACCGCAGCGGCCCGACCCTGTCCGGCGGCGAGGCGCAGCGCATCCGCCTGGCCAGCCAGATCGGTTCGGAGCTGACCGGCGTGCTCTACGTCCTCGACGAGCCCTCCATCGGCCTGCACCAGCGCGACAACACCCGCCTGATCGAGACCCTCAAGCATCTGCGCGACATCGGCAACACCGTGCTGGTCGTCGAACACGACGAGGACACCATCCGCGCCGGCGACCACGTCGTCGACTTCGGGCCCGGCGCGGGCGAACTGGGCGGCACGGTGGTCTACAGCGGCCCGGTGGCGGGCGTGATCGACGCCAAGGGTTCGATAACTGGCGACTACCTGTCGGGGAGACGGAGCATCCCGGTGCCGGCCAAGCGCCGCATCGGCAATGGCAAGATGGTCGCCGTGCAGGGCGCGCGCGCCAACAACCTCAAGGACCTCACCATCGAGATCCCGCTCGGCACGTTGACCTGCATCACCGGGGTCAGCGGCGCGGGCAAGTCGTCATTCCTCAACCACATCCTCTATCCGGCGCTGAACAACCACTTCAACGACGGCGTCGAAGAGGTCGGCGACCACGACAGGATCAGCGGCCTGCAGCACCTCGACAAGGTCATCGCCATCGACCAGCAGCCGATCGGCCGCACGCCACGCTCCAACCCGGCGACCTACACCAAGCTGTGGGACCACATCCGCAACATCTTCGCCGAGACCCGCGAGTCGAAGCTCTACGGCTACACCCCCTCGCGCTTCAGCTTCAACGTCAAGGGCGGGCGCTGTGAGGCCTGCGAGGGCGACGGCGTCAAGAAGGTCGAGATGCACTTCCTGGCCGACGTCTACGTGCCCTGCGAGGTCTGCCACGGCAAGCGCTTCAACGAGCAGACCCTGCGCGTCGCCTACAAGCACAAGACCATCGCCGACGTGCTCGGCTTCTCGGTGCGCGAGGCCATCCAGCACTTCGCGGTGCACGTGCCGGTGGTGCGCGTGATGCAGACCATGGTCGACGTCGGCCTGGACTACATCCGCCTCGGCCAGCCCGCGACCACGCTGTCCGGCGGCGAGGCGCAGCGCATCAAGCTGTCGCGCGAGCTCGCCAAGCGCGACACCGGCAACACCCTGTACATCCTCGACGAGCCGTCGACCGGCCTGCACTTCGAGGACGTGCGCAAGCTCCTCGACGTCCTCGCACGCCTGGTCGAGGCCGGCAACACCGTGGTCGTGATCGAGCACAACCTCGACATCATCAAGACCGCCGACTGGATCATCGACCTGGGGCCGGAGGGCGGCCACCGCGGCGGCCAGCTGATCGCCACCGGCACCCCCGAGCAGGTCGCCAAGGTCAAGGGCAGCTACACCGGGCAGTTCCTCAAGGGCATGCTGGGGCGGTGACGCCGCTCCATGCGATCGTGCTCAGCCCGGCGTGGGCTCAGGGCCAACTGCGCCAGCTTGCTTCGCCGCGCGGGCACGCCGGTACCACGCGCTGCCCGCCAATGCGAACAGTCCCAGCGCCAGGACCTGGTACCAGGTGATGGTCAGCCCCGGCAGCGGCGGATTGTCGCGCAGGAACTCGAGCAGGAAGCGCAGCACCGCATACGCCGTCAGGTAGGCGGCGAGGCGCCGCCCGCGCCACCAGCCGCGCCGCGCGGCGACCATCAGCAGCACCGCCACGCTCGCGTGGAATGCGACTTCGATGGCCGGCACCGGGATGCGTGGCTGGCCGAGGACGTCGTGCGCGGCGAATGGCAGGTACCACGCCCC
>JACDGQ010000355.1 GCA_013821615.1 Planctomycetota bacterium | reverse complement strand
CCCTGGGGGCGGTGGCCGCCGCGCACCCGGTCGCTGCCGCCATGCTCGGCTGGGCGACGTTGCTGGTGATCGTCGCGACGGTTCCGGGACGGCTGCTGCCGGCCATCGCCAGCACGGCGGGCGGAGCGCTGGCGACGCTCGGGCTCCTGCTGTGCTGGTATCCATTCCCCCTCCACGACCTGCTCGCCGGCCTCTTGGCCAACGGCCGCGGCGCGCTGTTCGGCGTGGACTCCTCCCTGGTGATCGCGGGCTGGCTGACCAATCGCGAGGTGACCATGCTCGGCGCCCTGGTGCTGCTCGCTGCGGTCTGCGGGATGGGCGCGCTGCGCACCAGATGGCCAGGACGCCGCCCACGCCTCCTGCTGCTCGCGCTCGGTGGCCTGCTGATCACCTGTGCGTGGTTCCTGCGCATCCCTGTGCGCACGTACAATGCCCTGGCGGTGATGCCGGTCTGGCTCGGCCTGACGCTCGTCGCCTGCCGCTTCCGCGGCATCGGTCCCGGGCCGCCCGGGTGGCGGTCATCGGCGGCGCTATCCGCGGTGATCGCCAGCGCAGGCCTCGGCTTCTGTTATCAGGCGGTCGCGTGGACGTGGACCCGGTCGCACGGGGCCACCCTGGCGGAGGCGCGCGCGACCCTCGCGGGACTGCTCGCGAACGATTCCGGACCGGTGGCGGTAAGCCCGCTCTTTTGGTGCGCGAGCGAAGACTATCCACGCCTGCGCTGCTGGGAGGACCAGAGCGACGAGGCGCCGCGCGCCGCGGTGGTGATGCTCCAGCAGGCCTTCCGCGGCCGCCAGGAGCCGCCGCCGCTGCCGGGCTACCGCCTGATCACCGACCATTTAGCGCGCGGGCGGCCGGAACTCGCCGGCGTGCCGTTGGCCAACACCTGGGGCGGTTACGGCTTCGCGATCTACCGCAAGGAGCCCTGAACGCGGCCGCGATGTATCATCCCTGGTGCCGCAACCGCGCCTGATGCCGCTTGGGCCCGAGGCGACGGGCAGCATGGTTCCGGCATCGTGGCCACCAGCCTTCCACTCCCCGCTCACGGGCCGCTGCCTGACGGATTCTATCCGCAGCTCGGCTGGATCCTCGCGCAGGCCGTCGGGCCGTGGGCGCCCCTGCTGATCCCGGACGCGCAGGCGCGCGCGGCGGCCCAGGCGCAGTGGCGGGAATGCGCGGGCTTCTTCGCGGATTTCCCCAAGGACCTGCAGGACCTCTCCGAAGCCGACTGGCTGTGCGCCGGGCTGTCGATGGACGGCTTCGAGGAGGACGCCGCGGAGAGCGCCGCGCATTGGCAGCGCTGCGCGGCCAGCGGCGATGCTGCGGCGCTGCGCCAGGGGCTGAAGTGCGCGCTGCCCATCCTGCGCGAGCTGGCGTCGCTGCCGCGCGGGCGCGGGATACTGGTGTTGGCCGAAAGTCTGGCTGCGCAGGACGGTGCGCGCTGACGGACGGGCCTGGCCCGGATCAGCGCCGCGCCTCCTGCGCAAGCCACCACAGCCCGGCATGGATCTTGTGGTCGATCAGCACGCCCGCGGCGGCGCGCGCGGCCAGCCAGGCGGCGACCTCTGGCAGCGGGATCTCGCGCACCGTGATGTTCTCGCCGGCCACGCCACCGCCCGCGCCGACGCAGACCAATCCATGGGCACGGATCAGGGTGGTGATCTCGCTGGTCAGACCGGCGGAGGACGGGCCGCGAGCGAGCACGCTGCAGCTGGCGGGGCGCCAGCCGGTCTCCTCCTCGAGTTCGCGCGCCGCCGCGCGCGTGAGGTCCTCGTCGGCCTGCTCGTCGCCGACCAGACCCGCGGGCAGTTCGATCACCACCGCGCCCACCGGGATGCGCTGCTGCTCGACCAGCAGCAGGCCGCCCGCGGGTGTCACCGCGACGATGCCGACCACGGCGGTGGCGTTGCGGCGGCGCGCGAATTCCCATCTGCCTTCGGCGACGAGTTCGAGGAAGCGGCCGCTGTGGAGGATGGTGAGGGGCATGGTATTCTGGGTTCCGGGGCGAGGAGGCGCGCGGCACGCGCGCGAGGGACCGTCGAGAAGCGAGAAGCGAGAAGCGAGAAGCGAGAAGCGAGAAGCGAGAAGCGAGAAGCGAGAAGCGAGAAGCGAGAAGCGCATCACGGACGGGGAGATGACCTGTCAGAGAATGCGGGGAACGCGGCGCGGCGATGAAGCGGAATCCGTCGAGCACGGCGCTGCGCGTTCGACCGGCAACACCTCAGATCCCCAGCGCGGCCATGGTGGTGATCTCCACCCCGGCGGCGCGCATGGCGGCGAGTGCGACCGCGATGTCGCCGAGGGCCAGACCGACGCCGCGGCAGGCGTCCTCGACCAGGGTGGTGTGGAAGCCGAGCTCAGCAGCGTCGATGGCGGTGGCCTTGACGCAGTAGTCGGTGGCCAGGCCGCACACCTGCACGGCGTCCACCCCCTGCGCGCGCAGCCACTCGCCCAGGCCGGTGGTCTGGCGTCGGCCGTTGTCGAAGAATCCCGAGTAGCTGTCGATGCCGGGAGCGGTGCCCTTGGGGAAGACGCGCGCGAAGCGCGTGGTGTCGAGGCCGGGATGGAACTGCGCACCGCCGGTCCACTGCACGCAGTGCGCGGGCCACATGACCTGGGGCAGGCCGCCGAGCTCACCGAGCGTGAACGGCGCCGCGCCGGGGTGGTTGGCGGCGAAGCTGCCGTGCGTGGCGGGATGCCAGTCCTGGGTCGCGACCACCAGGCCGGCGCGCGCGATCAGGCGGTTGGCGGGCGCGACCACGGCATCGCCGTGCGGCACGGCCAGGGCCCCGCCCGGGCAGAAATCGTTCTGGATGTCGACGAGGATGAGAGCGGTGGTCATGGTAGGTCCTCACAGCTCGAAGTTGAAGCCGTCCTTGACCAGCTGGCGGTAGCTGCGCTCGTCGAAGCGGTAGAGCCGGGCGGCGCGGTGCGCGACGTCCTGCTCGACCTCGTCGAGCTCCTCGAGGATGCCGAGGGACAGCACCTTCTTGCGGAAGTTGCGCTTATCGAGCGGCCGCTCGAGGATGATCTCGTACATGCGCTGCAGGCGCGTCAGCGAGAATTTGGGCGGCAGCAGCTCGAAGCCGAGCGGCTGGTAGCGCACCTTGCCCTGCAGCCGCGTGAGTGCGAGCGCGAGGATGGCGTCGTGGTCGAAGGCCAGGCGCGGCGGGTCGTCGACCGCGAACCACGCCGCGTTGCGCGCGTCGGTGGCGGCCTGCACGCGGTGATCGCCGAGGCGCACCAGTGCGTAATAGGCGACGGTGACCACGCGCTCGCGCGGGTCGCGCCCGAGGTCGCCGACGGTGTAGAGCTGCTCGAGGTAGACCTTGCTCAGCCCGGTCTCCTCCTGCAATTCGCGGCGCGCCGCCTGGTCGATGGTCTCGTCGACGTGGACGAAGCCGCCCGGCAACGCCCAGCGCCCGGCGAAGGGTTCCTGACCGCGCTGGATGAGCAGCACCTTGAGGTCGTCCTCGTCCAGGCCGAAGACCACGCAGTCGACGGTCAGGGCGGCGCGGGGGTAGTCGTAGGTGTGGGGCATCTTCGTGTATCTCGTACACCTTTATAGTGTCCTTGTGACACTATGTCAATGGGGGCCTGGGCGCGAGGCGCGAGGCGCGAGTGGGAGGCCGGTCAGCGGCGCTCATCAGGCTTTGAGCTTCGCATTGATCCTCCGAACCCCAGGTCCCGCCCGCCGTGCGTGCCGAACATTTGCTTGATGTCCGAGGCGAAAGCCGGTTTCCTCGAGTCTCGAGTCTCGAGTCTCGAGTCTCGAGTCTCGAGTCTCGAGTCTCGAGTCTCGCACCTCGCACCTCGCACCTCGCACTCCGCACCTCGCACTCCGCACTCCGCACTCCGCACCTCCCCCAGTCCCCTTGTAAATATGACGATCGTCATAGAGTGGCACGCATGACGACGACAGCCAAGCGCGCGGACACCCGGGAACGCATCCTCGCCGCGGCGACGGCGGCGTTCCGTGGGCGGGGGTTCGCGGCGAGCGGGGTGGATGCGGTGATGGGCGGGGCGGGGCTCACGCACGGCGGGTTCTACGCGCACTTCCGCTCCAAAGACGAACTGCTCGCGGCGACCCTGGCGAGCGAGGCGGTGGACCCGGCGCGCAACCGCCTGTTCGGCAAGGTCGCGCACCTGCGCGGGGACGCGCTGATCGCGGCCACCATCACCCATTACCTGTCGATGTGGCACCGCGACCACCCGGAAAGCGGCTGCTCGATCCCGACCCTGGGCGCGGAGCTGCCGCGCTTCGACCGCCGTCTGGGCGCCGCCATGGCGTCGCCGGTGCAGCGCCTGTGCGCCTTCCTGCAGGCCAACCTGCCC
>JACDGQ010000354.1 GCA_013821615.1 Planctomycetota bacterium | reverse complement strand
GCACCGAACCGCGCGGATCGCTGATCGTCGCCAGGCTCTCGACCTCGCCGATGCGGATGCCGGACAGGGTGACCGGCGAGTGCGCGCGCAGGCCGCCGGCGTCCACTACGATGGCCGAGACCCGGTAGACGCGCTCGAAGTGCAGGTGGTCGGCCGCCAGGATCATCACCACCGTCGCCACCAGGCCGGCGACGATGAGCAGGCCGACGCGCATTTCGAGCTGGGAGACCGGGCGCATGGCGGGGAGGGTAGCTGGCGCGGTCGGCTGCAGCAAGGGTCACGGTCACGCAGCCGCACCACGCCCGGGGGCGGCCCAGCCCGCACGTCGAGGCCCCGCCCCGGCGGCGGGGCGGGATCGACCCTCACCAGCGCCGGTGGTTGTGGTAGGAGACCGTGCGCTCGCTGCGCCAGCCGGCGAGCGCGCGGTGCAGCGGCAGCAGCCACAGGTACTTGACCTTGGTGTGGCGGTTGCCGCGCGCCGCCCCGACGAAGCGCTGCGGATGGTGGCGGGCGAGCCAGTAGCCGTAGGTCTCGAACTCGCTGAAGGCGGACATCTCGCTGCGGTCGATGACGTCGATGATGCGTTCCCACCAGCGCCGCCCGCCGGCCTGCGCCTCGATCTCGGCGAGCAGGCGGTCGACCAGCGCGACGTCGAAGGCCAGGTAGTTGATGATGAAGGACGGCTGCCGCTCCGGACGCCAGCCGAGCAGCTTTTCGAAGGTGTCGAAATAGGGGACGTGGTACTGGGCGGTGCGGTCGAAGACGTAGCGCCCCTGCGCGTCGACCAGTTCGAGTGGACGCAGCAGCACGGTGTCGGCGTCGACCACGGCATAGGTGGGCGTGCGGCTGTGGCGGCGCGCTTCGAGCTTGAGGAATTGCTGATAGTACCAACCGCTGCGGGGGATGCCGCGGCAGGTGATGTCGGGCAGGCTGGCGCGTGGCGGCAGCTCGCCGAAGCGGTCCTCATCGAGGATCTCCGCGCCGAGCGCCTCTAGACGCGCGCGCAGGTCCGCCGGAAGCTCGCGGGCGAGCACCACGATGCGCGCCGGACGCGGCCGCAGGTGCCGGTGCAGCGAGCGGATGCAGTGCTCGACCACCCACCCGTCCTTGGGATGGAGCGGGATGAAGACGTCGCAGGCGGCCGGAGCGGCCGCAAGGGTTGGTGCAGGCACCTGGTTCATCGACCCCTCCGCCCGCCGCGCGCCGGCGCCGGGTGGAGGACACTAGCAGGCCGTTGGAAAACCTCGACTGGCCAGGTGCGGAGCCGCCTCCCGCCTGCGCTGAGCCCCCTGGGTATGACCTGGATTCCTGGCCGTGCGCTGATGCGTCGCTCACCGCAGCCACGGCGAAGATGGCGATGCGTCAGTATTTCGGATCCGGCGATGCCGGAATGAGGAAATCCCGGGGGCTGATCGGCTGCGCGGGATCCTCGATCATCCGGTACGGCACCTGGCCGTGGAACGCCGCCCACGCGCTGAACGAGCTGGGCGGGCCGAAGATATGGTCGCAGCGCGAGAGCGCGTGCAGGTCGGCGACCATGTGGCCCGGTCCGGGCGCGATCGCCAGACCGGCGAAGTCCTCGGGGCCGTTGGTCGCATTGGAGCAGACCAGGAAGACCGCGCGCCGCGGCGCCAGCGCGGCGGCCAGCTGGCGCATCAGACCGGCGTAGACCGGCAGTTCGTAGAAGAAGCGGCCGCCGAGGTGTTGCCGGTAGTCGCCGTGGCGGATGTGCACGCCGATCACCACATCGCCGCGGGTGCGGGCGCGGGCGACCGCCGCCTCACCGGCGCTGCGGTGCGGCTCGACCGGGGTGAACACGCGGCGGATGTGTCCGGCGTGGCGGGCGCACCAGGCGTGCTGGCGGAAATGGTAGTTCTGGGTGAACAGCCAGCGCCAGCCGCGCGCGTCGGCACGGTCGAGCAGCTCCTCGAGGTCGTAGTGCAGGACCTCGCGCGCACGCGCCCAGCCGATCCCGCCGATAGGCAGGTGGTGCAGCGTGCGCGCCAGCTTGTAGCCGGCGCGGTTGAGGCGGTAGAAGTGCTCGCGTTCGACTTCGCCGAGACGCGGCGGGTTCACCAGCGGCTCTGCGTCCTGGGTGGCGAGGCGCCCGCGCGTGCCGGTGAAGTGGTCGGCGTACTCACCGAACGACGGATTGAGCACCGTCCAGCCGCGCTCGCGCGCCGCGCCGAGCATGTGCGCGTAGACCACCAGGCGGTTGCCGAGCTGGCCGGTCTTGTTGGCGATGATCAGGTAGCGCTGACCGCTCACGTGGCGCGGCTCAGCCCTGGATCCCGAGCTGCTTCACCAGCTCGGCCTTGACCAGGTTGGGCTCGGTCTTGCCGCCGGACAGCTTCATGGTCACGCCGACCAGGCGACCCAGCGCGGCGAGCTTGCCGCCCTGGATGTCGGCGACCACTTTCGGCTCCTGGGCGATGGCCTGGGCCACCCACTGGCTGAGCGCACCGGCGTCCTGGACCAGGATCTTGCCCTTGCGCGTGAAGAAGGCCTCCGGGTCCTCCTTGGATGCGAACAGCTCCGTCGTCTCCATCTTGGCTTCGACGCGCGCAACCTTGCCGGCATCGACCAGCTCGATCAGCTTCGCCATGGTCGCCACCGGGGCGGCGACGGTGAGCACCTCGTGGCGCTCGTTGGCCAGGCGCAGGGCCTCTTCGCGCGTCCAGTTGGCGGCGAGCTTGGGCTTGGCGCCGGCGGCGATGACCGCCTCGAAGTAGTCGGCGATCGACGCCTCGGCGGTGAGTTCGCGCGCCACGGCGCGCTCCAGGCCGAGCACCGCCACGAAGCGCTCCTCGCGCACGCGCGGCAGCTCGGGCATGGTGGCACGGATCTCGGCCAGGCGCGCGGCGGTGATGTGCAGCGGCGGCAGGTCGGGCTCGGGGAAGTAGCGGTAGTCGGCCGCGTCCTCCTTCGTGCGCATCAGGCGGGTGGTCTTCTGGTCGGGGTCCCAGAGCTTGGTCTGCTGCTTGATCTCGGCGCCGCGACCGGCACGGATCAGCGCCACCTGGGTCTTGATCTCGTTGTCGATGGCGGCCTCGACGGCGCGGAACGAGTTGAGGTTCTTGATCTCGACGCGGGTGCCGAACTTCTCCTGGCCGACCGGGCGCACCGAGACGTTGGCGTCGCAGCGCAGCGAGCCCTCCTGCATCTCGCAGTCGGAGACGCCGACCCACTTGAGGGCGCGCTTGAGCTCCATCAGGTAGGCGTAGGCCTCAGCCGAGGAGCGCAGCTCGGGGTTCGAGACGATCTCGATGAGCGGCACGCCGGCGCGGTTGAGGTCGACCTCGGAAAAGCCGCCATGATCCTGGTGGATGAGCTTGCCGGCGTCCTCCTCCATGTGGATGCGAGTCAGGCCGATGACCTTCTCGCGGCCGTCGGCGAGTTCGATCAGGACCGTGCCGCCGAGGCAGTAGGGCTCATCGAACTGGCTGATCTGGTAGCCCTTGGGCAGGTCCGGATAGAAGTAGTTCTTGCGGTCGAACTTGCTGTGCTCCTGGACGCGGCCGCCCAGGGCGAGGGCGGCCTTGACCGCGAGTTCGACCGCGTGGCCGTTGATCACCGGCAGCGCGCCGGGCAGGCCGAGCGACACCGGGTCGACCTGGCTGTTCGGTTCGCGGCCGAAGACCGTGGTCGCCCCCGAGAACATCTTGGTGGCGGTCTTCATCTGGCAGTGGACTTCCAGGCCGATGACGGGCTCGAACTCGGTCATGATCGGGGGATTCGTGGAAGGGTGTTGACGGTGCGCGGACGACCGGACGCTGGGGCAGCGGCCAGGCCCGGCGGTGACCGGGCCCGATGATGCTAGGCCCGGCCCCACCCTGTCCAGCCACCGCACCCACCCCCTTCCCGCAGCGACCCCCGCCATGCCCGCCGACATCACCCCCCAGGAACGCCCGGACGAGGTCTTCGCGCTGCTGCGCTGGGATGCCCAGGGCCTGGTGCCGGTGATCGCGCAGCAGCACGATAGCGGCGAGGTGCTGATGTTCGCCTATGCCGACCGCCAGGCCCTGGCCCAGACCCTGGCCACCGGCGTCGCCACCTATTACAGCCGCAGCCGCGGCGGGCTGTGGGTCAAGGGCGAGACCAGCGGCTACAAACAGCGCGTGCTGGAGGTGCGCACCGACTGCGACGGCGACGTGGTGCTCTACCGCGTCGATGCTCCGGGGCCTGCCTGCCACCAGCTGCGGCGCAGCTGCTTCTCGAACCGCATCGACCGCGATGGCAGCGTGCACTGCGACAAGCCGGTGATCGCATGAGCCGGCCGCCGGCCGGCGGCCGGCGCCCTGATGACCGCGGCGCCCCGCGCGGTCCCCGCCCGGGCGCCCATGCGC
>JACDGQ010000353.1 GCA_013821615.1 Planctomycetota bacterium | reverse complement strand
GACCCCGGCCGCGGCCGCTCCGGCCAGCGCCCACCAGCAGCCCACGGCCGCCGGCGGCACGCCCGCCTATCTGCAGCGCAAGCTGAGCATGGGCCAGGCCGGGGACTCCTATGAGATGGAGGCCGACCGCGTCGCCGACCAGGTTGTCGGTGGCCAGCGCGGCGCGGCCAGCGCCCAGGCGGCGCCGGGCGTGCAGCGCGCGGGCGACGAGAAGAAGCAGGACGCGGGCGCCGCCAAGCCGGGCCAGAAGGGCGACGGCAAGGCGGCACCGGGCAAGGAACAGGCCAAGGACCAGAAGGGCCAGGGCGACAAGAAGACCGCCGCGCCGGGCGCCGCCGGCAAGGATCAGAAGTCCGCCGCGCCTGCGCAGCCCAAGCCCGCGCAGCCCGGTGAGAAGAAGGACCAGGTGGCGCGCAAGGAGGTCAGTGCCGAGGACAAGGTCGACAAGGCCAAGGAGAAGCACCTGGAGAATGAGAAGGCCAAGTCCCAGGCCCAGGCCAAGCCCGCCGACGGCGAGGAGCAGGTCCAGGCGAAGTGCGCGCGGCCGCAGGTCTCGCGCATGCCCGCAGAAGCGCTGCAACGTGAGGCCATTGGCCCGGGCGGTGGCGTCAGCGCCGACGCCGAGAAGCGCATCGCGGCCAGCCGCGGCGCTGGGCAGCCGCTGCCCGAGCACACGCGAGGCGCCATGGAGTCCGGGTTCGGCGAGGATTTCTCCGCGGTGCGCGTCCACCACGACGCAAACGCGGACGGTTTGGCGCACGACCTTGACGCGCGCGCCTTCGCGGTGGGCAACGACATTTATTTCGCGCAGGGGGCATACGATCCCGAGAGCTCGACCGGCCAGCACCTGCTCGCGCACGAGCTGACCCACGTGGTGCAGCAGGGTGGCGCGGGCGCCGGCGTGCAGCGCCTGGCCGTGCAAGCCGGGGGCAAGAAGCCGGCTAAGCCGGCGGCCAAGCCCAAGATCGTTGACGACGTCTACTCCGACGACGAGGGCACCATTCCCAAGAACTTCAAGAAGAAGAGCGCCGAGATCATCATCCCGAAGGTCAAGCTGCCCAAGGTGAAGGCCGGCTTCGGCACGCTGCCCTTCACCCTCGCCAGGGAGACCCGGGAGGAGGCCGACACCCAGCAGTCGACGCATTGGAAGACCGCGACCCCGGCCGCGGCGATCGGCACCGCGCTCGACGCGCACCTCGCGAAGAACCCCGCACCGAAGGGATTCAAGAGCGGCCGCGGTTATTATTTCCTCAGGGTCGGCGGCAAGGACCTGGTCGGTTCGCGTGCGCAGATCATCAGCGCGCTGCGCAATCCCGCCTGGGACACGTCCGGAACACCGATGTCCTACCAGATCGACCACATGCAGGAGATCCAACTCGGCGGCGACGACGCCCCCGGCAACCTGTGGCTGCTCGAGGCCGTCGTCAACCAGACCTCGGGGCGCAACATCAACAACGCCATCCGCGGGGCGCTCTCCAACCTCATCCTAGCGGCGGAAGTCGAGGGCCTGTGGGGCACGAAGGATCCGCCCGCGTACGCCGACGTGCGCTACGGGCCGAAAATCACCGTCCAGGACGCGGCGTACACGGCCGCGCCGGCCGGCAAGAACCTCTCCTATACGAGCGACGCCATCACCGCCGGCAAGCAGCTCGCTCCGGTGAAGGCCATGACCCTCAAGCAGATCAAAGACACCGGCCTGGGCGACGACAGCGACCGCGTGCTCTACACCATACTCACCCGCCCGGGCGGTACTGCGCGTTTCCTGGCTCTGAAGCCCGAAGGTGGCGCCACCAGCATCCAGAAGGAATTCCTGCCAGGGCTCAGCGGAGCGTCGATCACCCTCGCCAAGGACGGCGGCACGTTGACCGGCGAGGTCGCGGTGAAGAAGGGCGGAAAAGCCCTCAGGAAGAAGCTCGACGTGAAGCTCGCGCTGATCCCGGTCAAGGGCGAGGAGAACGCCTTCATGATCGACAAGAAGGGGCTTAAGGACGCCTTCGCGGGAGTCACTGTCGAGGGCTGGAGCCCGGTCGAGTTCACCGACATCGATTTCGCCGAGGGCGGGCTCGTCGCCTCGGCACTGATCCACATCGACGTGCCGATCATCAAGCAGGGCGTGACCGCGGAACTGTCGATCACCCCCGAGGGCTTGGAGGTGGCGGGCCTCATCGAGGCGGGCGCCCTCAGCCTGCCGGGGCCGGTGCAGATCACCGGCGGCATGCTGAGGCTGAGCATCAGCGAGTCCGGGATCGGCGCCGAGGGCTCGATCGGCTTCGCGGTGGATGGGCTGGGCACCGGCAAGCTCGGCGCGAAGAAGGATGCCGTCGGCTGCCAGCTCGACGGCTCGTTCGAGGGCCAGAGCGAAACCTTCAGCAAGTTCAGTATCGAGCTGCACTACACGCGCGCCAAAGGCGTGTGGGGCAGTGGCGAGATCGCGGTGGGCCCCAAGAAGCTGCCCGGCGTCGAAAGCGCCACCGCCACCGTCACCATCGATGGTGCGAACTGGACGGCCGACGGCACCCTCATCCCGACCATCAAGCAGATCAAGCAGGCCAGGATCGGCGCCCAGCACGTCGAGGGCCAAGGCATGGTCTTCACCGGCAAGGCCGAACTCGGCGAGATCCCGTGCGTCAGCGGCGGCGACGTCGACGTCACCTTGGTGCAGGCGGGCGGTGTGTGGAAGGCGAGCGGCAAGGGCCATGTCGACCTCTCCATCCCAGGCCTCGACACCGCCGCCGCGAAAGTCAGCTACGCCGAAGGCATCTTCACCGCGGAGATCACCGTCGGCTACAAGAAGGGCATGATCGCCGGGCAGTTGACCGTGGGCGTGAGCAACCAGCCGCCCCCGCCACCTCCGGGCGCGGAAGCCCCGGAAGGCGCCAAGGGCGGCAAGGGTGGCGCCGCCTCTGCGGGCCCCGGCGCGCTGTGCATCTACGGCACCGGCAGCGTGTCGATCCAGATCTGCCCGTGGCTCAAGGGCACGGTGACCATCTTCGTGCTGCCCGATGGGCACGTGAAGGTAGCGGGCGAAGTCGCCCTGCCCTCCGACATCGACCTGCTGCCCGAGAAGAAGTACGAGAAGACCCTGCTCTCGATCGGCATCGACATCCCGATCGTCGGCGTGTCCTTCGCCGGCCAGCGCATCGGCATCTTCGCCACCATCGGCGGCAGCCTCAAGTTCGACGCCGGCATCGGCCCGCTCAAGCTGCGCGGCCTGCACCTCGGCATCGAGTACGACCCGCAGAACGAGGACGCCACCCACGTCACGGGCGGCGGCGAGATCGTCTGCCCGGCCCACGCCGGCCTGCGCATGGAGGTGCACGGCGGCCTGGGCGTGGGTATCCCCATCGTCAGCGCCACCGCCGGCGTCGAGATCGGCGGCGAGCTCGGCCTCAAGGGCGAGGCCAAGGCCGGGGTCGAGGTCGACTGGACCCGCCAGAAGGGCCTCGACCTGACCGCGCACGGCGACATCACCGTCCAGCCGACGTTTAAATTCGACGTCAGCGCCTATGTCAAAGTCGAGGCCGACCTGTGGGTCACCACCGTCAACCTCTACGAGAACCACTGGAACCTGGCTTCCTTCGAATACGGCTCGGGCATGGAGTTCGGCGTCTCGTTCCCGGTGCACTACACCGAGGCCGAAGGCATGAACCTCGCCCTCGAGCAGATCGAGTTGAAGAAGCCGGATATCGACCCGATGTCGGTGCTCAGCGGGCTGATGGACAAGATCACCTGAGGGGGTGGGACGCGGGGCAGTGCGATCAAGCTCGTCCAGACGCGGTAAGTCTCCTCCGCCTCATCGCGGCTTAGGATGAGAGCGTTGGTCACGGGTTCGCGCCCCGCCCCCGCAACGCCGCGCCGCATGGGGCGTAAACCCTGGGGATACGCGCCTTGCGGGGCGTAGCGGCGCGACCAAACTCGCCCCCAGCACCCGTTGACGGAAGGCCGACCATGGATCTGCAAGTCACCTCGCACGTGGTCACGGCCGGTTTCGGCATGTTCAGCGGCATGCACTGGATCATCATCCTGGTCGTCGCCCTGCTGATTTTCGGGCGCCGCCTGCCGGATATCATGCGCGGCATCGGCAGCAGCGTGCGCGAGTTCCGCAAGGGTCAGGAAGACGGCGTCGCCCCCGATAAAGCGGCTGCCATCAGCCCTCCGGCCTCCGCCGAGACGCTGAAAAAGTAAGCGCTCACGGAGCGGCGACGCTCCAGCGCTAACCGACCGTCCGCTGCGCCTCGCCCACTGCCGGTTCCACCTCGCGCGGGGCCGGGTTCTGCAGCCAGCCCTGACCCCGTCCCGGCCGCCACGCGTCGTGGAAGGCCACCCACTGCGCCGGCGCCGCGGCGATGAAGCGCAACATGG
>JACDGQ010000352.1 GCA_013821615.1 Planctomycetota bacterium | reverse complement strand
GGGCAGCGCCCCACGGTGCGGCGCACGGCCAGGCTGCCGGCGAGCGGCATGGCGAGGCCCGCGGAGTCCTCTCCGCGCTCGGCCTGCCGGGCGAGGGCCCCGAGCAGCACCGGCACCGCCTGGCCCGTCCCGAGATAGGCAGCGACCCCGCACATGCCGCTCACGGTAGGGGCTCAGCGCTGCGGCGTCGACGGGAAAGACCTGGGCGATTGCGGAGCGGCCGACCAGGGCCGTGCGCGGATGGCCCGGACCGCGGGGGCGGTCACCGCCGCGGGTGCAGACGGCCAGACCGGGGCCGCAGCGTACCGCCCGGCCGCCATGGCCCGGTTGCGATCAGTGGCGGCGGCGAACGCTGGCGGTCAGGCCGCTCAAAGCCAGGCGCACCGCCAGGAGCAGTGCGGACGCCAGGGCGGCGATGCCGGAACCGAGCCCGCAGCCTTTGGCTGAGCTGTTCACGACACTGCTGCTGACGACGGTCGAGCTGGTCGGCGTATTCACCGTGACCGTGGCGGTCTGGGTATTGCCGGCCAGGTCGGTGGCGGTGATGGTCAGGATGTTGTCGCCGGTGAAGATCGGGATGATCGCGCTCCAGGTGCTGGTGCCGGTGGCCGCGCCCGAACCGCCACGACTATTGCTCCAGGTGACGCTCGCGAGGCCGCCGGCATCGCTGGCGGTGCCGCTGGCGACCACCGACAAGCCGGTGACCGGAATGGTCCCGGAACCGCTCGGGGAGGTGATGGCGATGGCCGGCGCCGTGGTGTCGGCGGTGCGGGTGATGGTGATCACCGCTGTACTTGCGTTGCCCGAAGCGTCGGTCGCCGTGACCGTGACCACGGTCGCCCCCACCGCGAGCGGCACGCTGGCGATCGACCACGCGGTCGTGCCGGTGGCCGTGCCACTGTGGCCGTGGTCGTCCGCGAAGGTCACCGCAGCCAGCCCGCCCGCGTCGGCGGCGGTGCCGGACACGGCGGTGGTCGTGGCGGTGGTGCTGAACGTGCCGCTGCTGCTGGGCGCAGTGATGGCGATGGTCGGCGCCGTGGTGTCGGCGGTGCGGGTGATGGTGATCACCGCCGCGCTGTGGTTGCCCGAGGTGTCGGTCGCCGTGACCGTGACCACGGTCACACCCACCACGAGCGGCAGGCTGGCGATCGACCACGCGGTCGTGCCGGTGGCCGTACCGCTGTGGCCACGATCGTCGGCGAAGGTCACCGCGGCCAGCCCGCCCGCGTCGGCGGCAGTGCCGGACAATGCGGTGGTCGTGGCGGTGGTGGCGAACGTGCCGCTGCCGCTCGGCGCGGTGATGGCGATGGTCGGCGCCGTGGCGTCGACCACGGAGGAACTGGTGATGGTGATGGTGACGGAGACGACGTTGTTGGCGCCATCGCGGGCCGTCACGGTGATCACGTTGGCACCGGGCGCGAGGGTGATCGGACCGGCGGTCCACGAGGTGGTGCCGATGGCGGTGCCCTGGCCGCCGGCGGCATCGCTCCAGGTGATCTGGACGATGCCGCTCGCATCGCTGGCCGTGCCGGTGAGCGAGATGGTGCTGCCGGTCACGGTGGTCGAGGAGCTCGGGCTGACGAGCGTGAGGGTCGGCGCAGTGGCGTCGCTCGAACCACGCGACACCGTCACGCTGTCATTGAAGGTGGTCGTCCCCCCGCGCGAGAAGGTGGCGTCGTTGGCGGTCGCAAGGACGGTCATCCGGCTCAGGCCGCTGGGGACGGCGACGCTCGAGCTCCACGCGGTGGTGGTGCTGGTGGTGGTCGTATTGGATGCGGTGTTGAACGTCACGAGGTCCGTGGTCGAGGCGACGGTGGAGACCGGGTTGCCCCCGAGCAAGATCTCGGTGGTGCCCGACAGCGCCACGGAGGCGCCGCCATTGGCGAGGTTCCGCGACGACGGTGAGGTGATGTTCAGAATCGGTACGCCGGCGACCACGTGGTTGCGGATCTGCGCCATCATCCACGGCAGCAGCGCGGGCTCGGAATAGGCGACCGGCCACATCACGTGGCCCTGGTTCGTGTAGCGGGTGTAGAGGACGTGGGTGCCGAGGGCGCGCAGGTTCTTCACCGTCGAATCATCACCCGCGATGCCGACGACGGAGTCGACGACCCCATGGAAGGCCCAGAACGGCACATCGACCTCGCTGGCCGATGCACCGCCATTCGCGGACATGGGCACGGCGGCCGCGAACACCTTCGGGAAGGAGTTGACCAGCGAGTAGGTGCCGAAGCCACCCGCCGACAGGCCGGTGAGATAGAGGCGGTCGGCATCGAGCGTCGACCCATAGGTCGTTTCCAGGAGGGAGATGATCGCCATCACGCTCTTCTGATCTGCTGTGGTCCAGCTGGTCGTGGCCGACTGCGGGTAGACCATGAAGCACGGAAAGACCGGTCTATTGGCTGCGTTCACCAGTTGCAGCGAACCATTGTCGTTGGTCACCTGCTTGTCGGGACCCCCAGAGTTGAGACATTCGCCGGATCCGTGCAAAAAGATGATCAGCGGATACTTCTGCGTCGTGTCGCTCTGGTTGTAGTTCAGGGGCAGGATCACGCGGTAGTGGAGCGTGCCAAAACTGGAATCCGGAGCCGCGAAGACCGCGTCCGGCAGGAAATCACTGAGTGAGGTGTCGCTCCAAGCCGACGCCGGGAAGAGCACGGCGCACGTCAGGACCGCAAGACTGAAGGCGCTTCGGAGCAGTGCGGACATGGGCAAGACCTCGGGTGGTGGCATGGTCCAGGGAAGCGCTGGATGGCAATGGCTGCAACAAGACACGCCGTTGAACGAAAGCCATCACTCAGATCGTAATGAATCCGCTTCAGACAGGACAATAGGAGAGCAAAGGTGCTTTGGATCAGTGTAATCCCGAGAAATATAGAGATGAAACCTTCGCCACGCAATCATGACTCACGAGATCAACGAACGGGTGATGCATACCCCCCTAAACCAAAGCCCGATCTCGCATTAGAGACGATTGGGCCGAGCTGGTGTCGAGCGCAGAATGATCCTAACGGTGCCTGCGAGCCGTCTTGACGCGGTTCCACGACTGGGGGAAAGCCTCCCACCCTGGCTTTCCATCACTATTGAGATGAGGCCGGGTGAAGCGATGCCCAGCTAGTCCTGCGGCGGCTGTGGGCGCTCCTCGAGCGTCGCCGCCATGGCGTCGGCGATCGCCGGGCCGTCCGGCTGGCCGCTGGTGCGCAGCGCGGCGATGGTGCGCTGCCGGCGCGCGACGGGGTGGTGGGTGGACAGTTTGGCCAGGCCGCGCAGGTCCTCGACCACGATGCGGAAGGCGACGATCGCAGTGCGGAAGCCGGCAGCGACCTCCGGCGCGAGGCCGGCGCGCCAAGTGGCCGCGGGCTCCATGCGCTCGGCGAGGCGGTCGAGGGCCGCACTCACCCCGGCGTCGTCGTCGATGACCACCAGCGGGCCGCGCGCATGCACGGCCAGGTAGTTCCAGGTCGGCACGGTGTTCGGCTCGGCGTACCAGTCCGCCGAGATATAGGCGTGGGGACCGTGGAAGACCGCCAGCGCGGTGGTGGCGCGCCACAGGGGATTGACCCGGGCGACGTGCCCGATCAGGGCCACGCGCCCGCTCTGCGCGTCGATCTCGGCGACCAGCGGGATGTGGTCCGCGGTGGGCACGCCGTCCTGCACGGTCAGGACCGTTGCGAAGGGATGGGCGTGGATCAGGCCGAGGAGCTTGGCCTGGTCGTCGACCTGGGCGTTCGGGCACTGGTACATCGGCGGTTCCTCGCTGGGTCGGGTGGAGCGGCAAGCGCCAGCGCCACCCCGGACGCTCAGGGCTGGCGGTTGATGAAGCCCTTGAACGGGGTCAGGATGATGATCTTGAGGTCCAGCCACAGCGACCAATTGCGGATGTAGTAGAGGTCGTAATGGAGGCGCCGGCGCATGTCGTTGATGGTGCGGGTCTCGCCGCGCGCGCCATTGATTTGCGCCATGCCGGTGATGCCCGGCTTGACGTAATGGCGGCGCATCAGCTCGGCGATGGTCTTGGCGAACTGCTCGTTATGGCGGACCGCGTGCGGCCGCGGCCCGACGATCGACATGTCGCCCCTGATGACGTTGAGGAATTGCGGCAACTCGTCGAGGCTGGTCTTGCGCAGCAGGCGGCCGAGCGGGGTGATGCGTGGGTCGTTCTCGGAAGCCTGCTTGAAGTCGTCCGGGGTGAGCTCGCCGTACTGGCGGTCGGGCGTGGCCGGCGGCGTGGTCGAGGCCGGCGTCAGCGCGGTGACCGCGCTCGGTTGCTCCTCAGGCTGCGGCGCGGTGGTGTCGCCCTGGCGGTTGGGCAGGCGCCGGATCTCGCGCGTGCCATCGCGCCCGCTGCGCAGGCTGTCGCTGAC
>JACDGQ010000351.1 GCA_013821615.1 Planctomycetota bacterium | reverse complement strand
GCCCCTGACCAGCGCCGTATTCTCCGAAGACCCGCACGCCCCGGTCGGGATGGGGCCGATGCCGTGGGTGCTGCTGGGGGTCGCGGTGGTGGCGCTGGGGGCGTGGCTGGTGCTGCACTGAATGGCTGATGGCTGACTGAAACGGCGCTGCGCGCCGGTTTCAATCTGTTCGACGTGTGTGCAGATGTGACTCCGTTCCCACCATCGACGCGGAACATGCGCTCTTCGCCGCCTGCTGTCAGCCGCCGGCCGTCAGCCCTGGTACTTTCCTTACCTCACATCCCCCTCGCCCAGCTTGCGCCTGAACAACTCCACGACCAACCCATACGTCAGGAGCGCCAGTGACGGATTGTAGCGATTGCCCTCATCGCGCAGGAAGGCGTGCGCCGCGTTGAACTCGTGCCACTCGAAATGACGCTCGGCGTCGCTCAGCGCCTGGTAGATGGCGGCGCGCGCCGCGGCGGGAATGTGCGGATCCTGGCGGCCGAAGATCATCAGCAGCTCGCCGCTGATGCCGCGCACACGCTCAAGGCTGTCGTCGGCGCTGCCCTTGCCCAGGCTGCGCTTGTGCAGATCGGTGGGGTAGAGGCAGGCGGCGGCGAGGATCTCCGGCTCCAGCGCCGCGCGGAAGGCGAGGTGCCCGCCCAGGCACATGCCCATGGTGCCGACGCGGCCGGTGCAGTGGGGCGAGGCGTTCAGGAAGGCGATGCAGGCGCGCGCGTCGCTGTCGTAGCTCTCGAGGGTCTTGGCGAGCTTGTGGGCATTGCCGCGCGCCGAGCCCTCGGGCGTGTAGCCGAGGACGGTGCCCGGCGCTTCGAGCTCGTGGTAGACCTCGGGCACCGCGACCAGGAAGCCGTGCCCGGCCATCATCGCCGCGGTGCGGCGGATCGGGCCCGTGACCTGGAAGATCTCCGAATAGAGGATGATGCCCGGATAGCGCCCGGGTGCCGCGGGCCGGAAGATGTGGGTGCGCATGGGCCCGGCGAGGGTCGGCAGGTCCACGGTCTCGGTGTCGAGGATGATCATGCGGGCATCATGCGGGGGGAAGGGGAAGGCAAGAGGGCGGAAGGGCGGAAGGGCAGAGGATCAGAAGGACAGCAGGAGCGGGAATGGACCATCGGGTGCGTAACCGTGGTCAACGATTTCTTCATGCCTTCCCTTCCGCCCTCCCCTTCCCCAACCTCCCGCGACTTGCTAGTTTCGGCGCATGCCTGGAACGATATCGGCCCTGGTCTATCTGCTGCGCTGCCGCGACGGCACCCTCTACTGCGGCTGGACCACCGACGTCGCCAAGCGCCTCGCCACCCACAACCGCGGTGCCGGCGCCGCCTACACGCGCGCGCGTCGGCCAGTGAAACTGGTTTGGCAAGAGTCCTGCGCCGACCGCAGCGCCGCCCTGCGCCGGGAATGGCAGATCAAGCAACTGACCCGCCCCGAGAAGCTGCGCTTGATCGCGGCGGCCCGCCGCCGCAAACCCGGCTGACCGCCCCGGACCGCGCATCCCGCGCGCAGGACGCGGGCGGCTACGTCTCGATCATCGCGTCAGCTCCGACGGTCATTCACCCGCCCGAATCCCGAGCGCAGCCATGCGATTGCTTCCACCAACAGACGGCGGCACAGTCGCTCCGTCCGGAGCCGCTCGCCATGTCACGCATCTTGAGCAGGACCTGCGCGCTGATCACCACCGCCATCACCGTCGGCCTGGTCGCCTGCGGTGGCCCACTGCGCCCACAGGCTGGTTACCAGCCGCCCCCGATCACCCTGAGCGCGCCGCTTGAGCACGGCTTCGCCGCAGATGCCGTCGGACAGCCGCCGGTCGGCATGCACCTCTATACCCTCGGCCCAGGCAGGCCGTCGCGCTGGCTGGTGCAGACGGTCCCCGACGCCGCCAGCGGCAAGGCGCTGGTGCAGACCGACGAGGACGACAACCACAGCCGCTACCCGCTCGCCCTGCTCGACGGCGTGATCGCGCGCGACCTACGCGTCGGCGTGCACGCGCGCGCCGTGCGCGGTCAGCTCGACCGCTCCTTCGGGGTGATCCTGCGCGCCCGCGACGAACGCAATTTCTACCTGGCGCGCGCCAACACCTCCGAGATCTCGCCGGAGAACGTGCGCCTCTACGTGTTCGTCGACGGCAAACGTTCCCAGCTCGACGAGTGGGAGGGTTCCGCCAAGCCCGGCGTGTGGCATGACCTCGCGCTGTCGGCGGTCGGCGACCAGCTCACCGTGATCTTTGACGGCAAGCCGGTGATCAAGCGCCGCGACGCCACCTTCCGCGAGGCGGGCGGCGTCGGCGTGTGGACCAAGGCCGAGTCGGTCAGCCAGTTCGACCGCATCACCATCGCCCCCGCTCCCTGAAGCCCATCCCGACCGGAGATCCCATGATCGCACGCCTGCTCTCCGTCACCTGCCGTGCCGGCCTCGGCCTGGTCCTCGCCGCCAGCGGCGCGCGGCTGACCGCCGCCGACGTCCCGAGCCGCGCGCAGGTCGAGGGCCTGATCGCCTCGACGACGCGCTGGATCATCGCCCAGCAGCAGCCCGACGGCGCGCTCGTACCGGGTCGGCTGTTCCCTTTCGGCATCACCGAGATGGCACTGGTCGCGCTCGCCGGCCAGCCCATGGCGCTCGCCGCGGACGAGCACCACATGGCGCTCGCGCTGACCTACATCAACCGCCAGCGCCAGCCCGACGGCGGCGTGTACATCGCCGACGAGGGCCTGGGCAACTACACCACCTCGCTGGCGCTGATGGTGTGGAGCGCCACCGGCACCGGCGAGCCGGCCGCGGTCAAGCACGCGCAGGAATACCTGCTCGGCATCCAGAACACCACGCCCGGCGACCTCGGCGAGGGCGGCATCGGTTACGGCGACAAGGGCAGGGGCCACGAGGACCTGTCCAATACCAGCTATGCTCTCGAAGCGCTGCGCGCCTCGGGCGTGCCCGCCGCCGATCCCCACCTGCAGGCAGCGCTGAAGTTCCTCGAACGCTGCCAGGATCTTTCCGCCGTGAACAAGCAGCCGTGGGTCGGCACCGCGGGTGCGGTCGGCGGCGGCGCCGTCTATGGCCCCGCCGACGCCAACGGCAGCTGGGAAAAGCACGACCCGACCCAGGCAGAGAAGTTCACCTCCAGCGGCACCATGACCTACTCGCTGATCTCCAGCTACCTGACCCTCGATCTCGCGCCCGAGGACGAGCGCGTCAAGGCGGCGCTCGCCTGGGTGCGCAGCGCCTACCAGTTCGAGGCCAATCCCGGCATGACCGCGGGCAAGGAGCGCCAGGGCCTGTTCCACTACTACACCCTGATGGCCCGTACTTTCGCACGCCTCAAGCTGAAGACCTTTGAAGTCCCCGGCGGCCGCACCGTCGACTGGCGCGCCGACCTCTTCGCGGCCATCGTCGCGCGCCAGCAGACCACCACCCTCGCCGACGGCACCACCGGTACCTGGTGGCTCAACGACGAGAAGCGCTGGCTGGAGGGTACGGCGCACCTCACCACCGCCTACATGCTGCGCGCGCTCAAGGCGATCGCGGCGTCGGTGGAGTGACCATGCGCGCGCTCCTGCTGCTGCTCATCGCCTTCACCCTGCCCAGCGCCGCGCACGCGGCCGACGACCAGGCCATCCGCACGGTGCAGGCGCTTGGCGTGTCCGCGTCGCTGGTCGTCGACGCACCCCTGGCCCCTTCCGCCGCGATCCCCGGCTTCGTGCACGCGCACGGCGCCCAGGTCGACTGGCAGTTCGAAGCCGAGGACCTGCGGTCGGTCCACCGCAGCACCGACACTCCCAACCACACCATCCTGGTCGTGCAGACCGCGCTGGTGATGGGCCGCAACGACACTTTCATCTACGTCCCGGACACGGTGATGTCCTACGACCAGGTGCTGAAGTTCGTCGCCGAGGTGAAGCGCCCGCGCTGATCACCCGTGTTCGTAGCCGCTCCAATCCAGCGGCACCATGCGTCCGCGTGCGTCCTCGCGCCAGGCGCCGGGCTCGGCGAGCAGCCACCCGACCGTGGCGAGCGGGCGCGGGAACGGCCAGGCGAGCTGCAGCGTCGGCCATTGCTCGGCCGCGATCGCGGCGAGCAGTTCGAAGTCCTCGCCCTCGCAGCAGGCGGCGCGCGCCTGGTCCGAGAACAGCGGCACGTCCGCGTGCACCGGCACCTGGGCCGGCAGCAGCAGCACGCCACAGCCGCTGGCCTCGGCCAGTTTGGGCGCATCGGCGGCGAGGCCGTCGCTGAGATCCATCATGGCATGCGCCAGACCGTGCGCGGCCAGCCACTGGCCCTCGGCGAAGCGCGGCTCGGGGCGCATGTTCCGGCCGGAAGCGAGACTGCCGCCGAGCGGACCCGTGACCACCAGCAGGTCACCGGCC
>JACDGQ010000350.1 GCA_013821615.1 Planctomycetota bacterium | reverse complement strand
GCACTCGGCCAAGACGACCCGCAGCCGAGTGCAACTCGGCGATCCCGGGACCGTTTCCCAGGGCGCCATCCCGGATGTCGGGACTTCCCGATGCCGCCGCATCGTCTAATTTCCCGTTCGCCCCGGAAGCACCGATGACCACCGCCCCGACGCTCGCCGCCAACCTCTTCGACGTCCTGAGCGAGCGCGGCTTCGTCGCCCAGCATACCCGCGACGCAGCCGGGATGCGCGCGCTGCTCGCCGCGCCGCAGACCGCCTATATCGGCTTCGATCCCACCGCCGACAGCCTGCACGTCGGGTCGCTGGTGCCGATCATGGGCCTGCGCTGGCTGCAGGCCTGCGGACACCGGCCGCTGGTGGTGGTGGGCGGGGCGACGGCGCTGGTCGGCGACCCCTCGGGCAAGACCGAGATGCGGCGCATGCTGACGCGCGAGGACATCGACCGCAACGCCGCGGCCATCGCCGCGCAGATCGGCCGCATCGTGCGCTTCGACGCTTCCGCGACCGGGGCGAAGCTGGTCAACAACGCCGACTGGCTGGTCGGGCTGGAGTGGATCGCGATGCTGCGCGCGGTGGGCCCGCACTTCAGCGTCAACCGCATGCTGTCGATGGACTCCGTGAAGGGCCGCTTGGAAGGCGGCGGCATCAGCTTCCTCGAGTTCAACTACATGGTCATGCAGGCCTACGACTTCGTGCACCTCTTCAAGGCCGAGGGCTGCGCCCTGCAGATGGGCGGCCAGGACCAGTGGGGCAACATCGTCATGGGCATCGAACTCGGCCGGCGCACCGCCGACGCCGAACTGGTCGGCTTGACCATGCCGCTGGTGACCAAGTCAGACGGTGGCAAGTTCGGCAAGTCCGAGAAGGGCAACATCTGGCTCTCCGCCGAGCGCACGCCGGTCTACGAGTTCTTCCAGTTCTGGCGCAACGTCGCCGACGGCGATGTGGTGCGCTTCCTCGGCTTCTTCACCGACCTGCCGATGGCCGAGGTGCGCAGCCTGACCGATGGTGGCGGCGAGAAGCTCAACCACGCCAAGGAGGTCCTGGCCTTCCAGGTCACCCGCCTGGTGCACGGCGAGGCCGCCGCCGCCGCGGCGCTGGCGAGCGCCAAGGGCGCCTTCGGCGCCGCGCACGACGTCACCGGCGACGCCATCCCGCACAGCGATCTGCCCGCGGCGGAACTCGCCGCGGGGCTCGGCATCGTCGCGCTGCTGGTGCGCGCGAAGCTGGCGACGTCCAATGGCGAGGCCAAGCGCCTCATCGAAGGCGGCGGGGTGCGCGTCCACGACATCGCGGTGACCGACATCGGACTCAAGATCTATGCCGCCGCGGTGCAGGATGGCTTCGTGCTGGTGCGGGCGGGGAAGAAGAAGATGCACCGCTTCGACGTGAGGTGAACGCGGGGTGCTTGCTCGTCGTCTGAGATGGAGACTTTCCGTCCATCGCGGGGAAAGCGAAACCTGATCGAACAAGAGGAACGGAGCAACGGAGGAAGACAGGGAACCAGAGAAAAAAAAGCGAAATCGCAAAAAAAACGGCATCTCCAGCTCTTGGCAGTCCTCCGTTCCTCCGTTCCTCTTGTTCGATCCTGGCTTTGCTGTTTTGATCGCCGAGACCCGAGTAGGCAATGGATCCACCACGAATGACGAGGAACCTGCGGGGTCTTCCTTCACTCCCCCTGCATGAACGCGTCCGCATCGTCCTCGAGCGGCTCCCAATAGCGGAAGTGCCGCAGATACTCCGCCAGCGCCAGGTTGTGCGCCGCCGCCTGCTCGATCCAGAGCTTGGCCTTGTCGACCAGCGCGCGCTCGCGCTCGAGCGAGATCAGGCCGACCAGGACGCGCGTGCGCAGGAAGACGAAGTAGGTGTCGAGGGCGTCGCATTGGCAGTAGTCGTCGATGCGTTCGCGCTCGCCGCGCTCCCACAGTTCCTGCACCATGTTGCCCTTGGTGTCCATCTTGCCGGGCTTGCCGAGCAGTTGGGCGCACAGGTTGAGGCCGCCGTTGACCTGGGTGGCGCCCTGGTTGCCGATGAAGTCCTGCAGATCGAGGTGCGCGGCGGTGTTGAAGCGGTTGCGCGGCTGGTTGTACTGGTTGCCGGCGGCGTTGAACCAGGACGGCACCGGGATGCCGTAGCGGTAGGCGCACAGTTCAAGCACCGGCACGTCGAAGAAGCGGCCGTTGAAGGTCACCAGGGTCGGCTGGCCGTAGGACTGCCAACCCTTCCAGAAGCTGCGCGCGATGACCTGCGGGCGGAAGCGCGGGCGGTCGAGGGTGCGCACGTCGAGCAGCTCGTAGTCGGCCGCGACCTTGGCCACCGCGATCGAGACCGGCAGCTGGAAGGTGTGCGGCACGAAGTCGGACTTGCCGGCGGAGCGCTCGAGCAGTTCGCTGCGGTACTTGGCCACCGCCTCGGCCGGGGTCAGGCCGGGCTGGTCGGGATACTTCACGCGCTGCACCAGGCGGCCGTCGGCGACCGTCTCGATGTCGAAGACCAGGTAGGAGGGTTTGTCGCTCATGGTCGGGACGGTACCCGGCCTCCACCCGACGAGAACGCGAAATGACCGGCTCAGGAGGCGACCCATCTCCGCTCCACAGTCCCTGCACCGCCACTGCGTCAGATGGCTCAACTTGCAGCGCTGGCGCGCCGCTGCATCAGGATGCCGTTGCGATCCGGCAGCGGTCTTCCACACTCGGCGCAACAGGATGGACTGGATGACCACGCAGCGGCGTTTCGGTGGTACACTCAGGCAATGATGCCGCTCGGGCTTGCGCCTGCGCCTTCCGCTGCGATCACGGCCGCTGGCCTGATCCTGCGGCGGCGTACCCCCAGGGGCGATCGCTGGCTCCTGCTGCGCGGCAGCCGCAACCACGAATGGGGTTTCCCCAAAGGTCACCAGGACCGCGGCGAAAGCCCGACCTGCACCGCCACCCGTGAGTGCGCCGAAGAATGCGGAATCGCCCTCATCGCCATCGACGGGGCGCCGCTCGAGGTCAACTACCTGCTCGCCAGTGGGCGCTCCAAGCGCGTGCTCTACTACCCGGCCACCACCGCCAGCGAGCGCGTCGCCCTCAGCGATGAGCACAGCGACTGGGCCTGGCTGTCCGCCCAGGCGGTGCTGGCGCACCTGCCGCACACCAACGTGAAGCTGATGTTCCGGGCCTACCTCCATGGGCTGGAAGAGGGCCGCTAGGGTTCAGCGCTTTCTCTCGCCGCCGCGCGCGCGATGGTGGCGCCGCCATGCAGACCTTCCTGTTCTACCAGCCCGACCACGAGCAGCCGATCCCCGCCGGGGATGTCGAGGATGCCCTGCTCGACCAGCCGGGCGTCGAGTTGACCGGCGCCGTGGGAGACGCGTACCGCCCCGGCACCTGGCGCCACGCAGCCACCGGCGCGACCGCGGTCATCGATCTCGGGCTGGCGCCCCTGGAAGACGACCAGATGCACCCGCCCACCACCTACCTGGGGTGGCGGCCGCTCGCGCTCGCGGTGCACCTGCCTCTGGCCGGGCCGCACTGGCGCTGCGTCGAAGCGCTGCAGCTGATCGAGCGCCTGCTCGCCGCCCTGCCCGGCACCCGCGTGCTCGACACCGAGGACACGCGCAGCAGCGATGACACCCTGGGCCCCGCACCGTGGAGCCGGCCGCGCGCCCTGGCGAGCTGGGAACGGCTGCACAGCGGCCAGCAGAGCGGGCGCAGCGACTACCCGCACATGGGCCGCCTGGCGAGCGTCTGCCTGTGGCGCTACCGGCGCGAGCGGGCCAGCGGCCTGGCGGCCTTCCCCGAGTTGCGCTGGCCTGAAGCCCTGGCCCTGGTCGACAGCGCCGCCGGTGCCGCGCGCAGTGCGATCATCTGGGACCATCCGGACCGTCCCCTGGCCATGCCCCCGGTCGAACTGGTGGTGGTGCCCCGGCCCGGTGCCCCGGGGGTGCTCTTCGCCGAGGTCCTGCTGCGCACCGCCCAGGGCGAGCCGCTGCCGTTCGGCCAGGCGGCGCGCATCCTGCCGGGGCCGACCACCAGCGCGCTCTTCCACACCGCCGAACTGCTGCCGGCCACCCGTTTCAAGGCCCTGGGCGACCACGACTGGACGGATTGAGTCCGTCGCCAGGCCGGAGAGGGATGCACACCGGCAGAGCGAGGGGACCCCTCGAGACTTGCACAATCCTCCACGTGGCCGGACGCTAGGGGGATGAGCGCGACGTTCACCTGTCCGCACTGCGGCGCGGTCTATCCGTTCAAGCCCGTACTCATCGGGCGGGCGGTGCGCTGCACCACGTGCAAGAACGCCTTCAGCCTGCGCCCCGATGGGATCGCCGACAAGGTCGGTGCCACGGCACCAGCGCCGGCGGCGCCGGCACCCTCACCGGCGGCGCCCGCCAAGGC
>JACDGQ010000349.1 GCA_013821615.1 Planctomycetota bacterium | reverse complement strand
CGGCTACGCGCTGCCCAAGGCGGCGGTGCACCGCGACAACATGCTGGTGCTGATGCGGGGCGAGGCCGGGCAGCGCTGAAATGCATGGGGGGCTCGAGTAGGACACAAGCCGACTCGGCAGCCCGACCCCGACTTTGGAGGATCGTCCCGGCGCGATGAGACGAATGGCGTCATCTCTCCTTGCCGCACGGCTCAGCAACGGCCTTCCGATAGTAGTATAAGTGTTCTATGCGCACCCACTTCACATCCGCACTGTACACGTTCGCGATCCTCGCGCTCTCCATCCGGAGCTGGGCCGGTGAGGCGGACAGCAGCGTGCTGCTGGCGCACTTCACGGGCCCTGACGATCTCCAAGCCCTGGACTGGGACCACGACCACGTGACCCTGTCCGTCGGCCCGCGCTCGGTCACCGAGCGCGACACCGCCCTGAAGATGGTGGCGGTGAGCGGCGACTACCCGGCGCTGACCCTGCACGGAGCGCGGGTGCCGCGCGACTGGTCGCTCCACGAGGCGCTGTCGCTCACGGTGTGGTCGACCAGCGAGCGCACCCTGGCGGTGCGCGTCGACGATGCGAAGAGCGCGGGTTATGCCTCGCGCTACAACGGCGAGGTGCGCGTGGCGGCGGGGCGGACGCGCGTGCAGATCCCGGTCGCGGCGATCGGCAAGAGCGTCGACCTGCACGCGATCACCTCCATGACCCTGTTTTTCGACCATCCGCCAGCTGGGCTGACGGTGTGGTTCGACGATATCCGATTGGGGAGGATGGAGGCCGAAAAGGTGCTGTTCATCCCCTATGCGGAGCGCCTCGACCATCAGCCGACCATGGCGGTGGTGTCGCCGCACCTACCGTTCGCGCGCGGGTTCGCCGGTGGGCCGCTGCGCGCCTTCGCCCTCGCCGGGGTGCGCACCGGCCGTGAGGTGGTCGAGCTGATGGAGCGCATCGACCTGCAGCCGAGCGTGCTGTCGTGGGACCGCGAGTGGGGCGAGACCACCTGGGGCTTCGGCGACGCGTATGGCGAGCGCGGCCATGGCCTGGACTGCGCGCTGATGCAGCGCTACCTGGCGAGCTCGCTGCTCGGGCCGGAGCACTTCGAGGTCCTGGTGATGTCGACGCCGATGGGCTGGAATCGCTTCGGCCTGGCCGCGCGCCAGGCGCTGCTGGCGCGGGTGCGCGATCAAGGTGAGGGCCTGGTGCTGATCAACCCCTTCCCTGGCGACCGCGGGCAGCCCTGGCCGGAGGACCTGCGCGCCCTCAGCGCCCTGATCGATGGCGCCAGCGACTGGGCCGATGACGGCGGTGGCATGCACGCGCCCAGCGAAGGCCGCGAATTCGGCGGGCCCTGGGTCGGACACGGCGTGCATCCGCTCACCGCGGGCGTGCCGCTCGACGCCCTGCCCACGGGGCAGATGGAGACCCAGCGCTGCGTGGTCGCGCCGGGCGCGCAGGTGCTGATCGCCCTCGCCAACGGGACTCCGGTGCTGGCGGTACGCCAGGTCGGCAAGGGCCGGGTGGTGACGATCGCCGCGCGCAGCCCGTCGCTGACTCCGTACATGGCGGTGCCGGACGACTTCGTGGCGCGGCCGGAGCACCGCTATTGGGAGGCGTGGTATGCGCTGCTGGCGCGCGCCGCGGCCTGGGCCGGCAACCGGCCGCTCAGTCGCCAGGGCGAGCCGCAGGTCCTGGTGGTGAAAGGTGACGATGCCGATCCCTGGTACCGCGTGCGGCAGTGGAAGGACGCCAGCGGCGCGGTCACCGACTGGGAGCTGGGCTTCGCCGATCCGGACCCGGAATTCCTGCACGTCCCGGTGCAGGCGCCGGTCGCGGTGATGCCCGGGACGCCCATCACGTTGACCTTCACCGCCCCCGAAAAAACCGCCGGAGCGACCTGGAGCGCGGTGCTCGGCGAACTCGGCGACGGCCGTTGGCGCACGCTCGCCACCGTTCCGTTCGAAGCGGCCAAGGGCACCGTGACCCTGCCGACCACGCGCGTTCGCCAGGCGATGGCGCTGGTGCGCCTCCAGGCGCGCCGCGATGGCCGTCTGGTCGCCGAAGGGCGGGCGGAGGTGGTGGTCACGCCTGGCGCGCGCTGGGACGACTACGAGGTCTTCACCTGGGACGAGCGCGGCCTGCCCTTCCTCGCCGATCTCGAGATGGCGCGCATGCGCGAGTTCGGTCTGAGCGGCAACACCGCCGGTCCCGGCGATTTCGAGGAATGGCGGCGGCTGCTGCGCGGCGGCATGCGGCTGCACGTGGTCGGCTTCGCCAACGGCCTGCACGTCGACGATCTCGAGGGCCAGATGCGCATCTGGCGCGAACAGAAGGAGCGCGGCGCGCTGGTGCGCAAGCCGTCCTTCGCCGATCCCGCCTTCGCGGCCAAGGAGCGCGCGCGCGTCACCGCGCTGGCCAAGGAGATGGCCCCGTATACGCCGCTCTCGCTGATCACCTCCGACGAGACCTCGCTGACCAGCTACACCACCGAGTTCGACCTCGATGAGCATCCCGCCAACGTCGCGGCCTTCCGTGTCCGCCTGCAGGCGCAGTTCGGCACCATCGCCGCGCTCAACGCCGCCTTTGGTACCGCCTTCGCCGGCTTCGATCAGGTCGGCCCCCAGACCGGCCAGGAGGCCAAGGACAGCGGCCACCTCGGCCTCTGGAACGCGTGGCGCGACCACAACGACGACGCCTGGGCCGGGGTCTTCCGCCTTTACGGAGAAGCAGTGCACATCGGCTATCCCGCGGCGCGCCTGAGCGTCTCCGGCACCCAGGAGCAGGCGGTGTTCAACGGCATCGACTGGGCCAAGCTCTCGCCCACCCTGGGCGCCGTGAGCGGGTACGGCGGTCGTCACCAGGAGCTGCAGCGGCACTGCTGGGGCAACCCTGATCTGCGCGCCACGCCGTGGTGCGCCTACGGCCGTAGCGGCCCGTCGGTGGCCCACCAGCTGTGGTCGGACCTGCTCGACGGCGCCGACGGCGCGGCGCTGTTCTGGTGGCCGAGCCTGCACGACCCCGACCTGACCTTCTGCCGCTCCGGCCGCGACTACCAGCAGGCGCTCGCCGAGCTGCGCGCCGGCGTGGGCATGCAGTACCAGCAGGCCACGCGCGTATTCTCGCCAGTGGCGGTGCTATGGAGCGCGACCAGCCAGCGCGCGGCCTGGGCGCGCGGCCGCTTCGAGGAGTTCAAGCAGGCGGAGGAGACGCTGCTGGCCGCGCTCACCGCCGCCGGTCTGGATCCCTTCCTGGTCAGCGACGCCGAGGTCGCGGCGGGGGTGCTCGAAAAGCGCGGCGTACGCGTGCTCGCCTTGCCCATGAGCCTGGCGATCGGACGCGGCGCAGGGCCTGGCGGCTTGGCGGTACTGCCGGCCATCACCGCGCTGCTCGATCGCGGTGGCATGGCGCTGGTCACCGACGATCCCGAGCTTGATGAATTCCTGCGGCCCGCGCCGCTCGCGCCCGCGCTGGCCCAGCGCCTGACCCGCTTCGCGGCGGTGAAGGGGGACCTGGTGGGAACGCTGGCCAAGGCCGGAGCGAAGCCCTGGGCGCCGCTCACCGCCAGCCCCGGCACCACCGCGACCGTGCATGCCCTGTCCGGAGCCGTGCCGGCGCGCCTGCTCACCCTGCTGCGTGCGCCGATCGGCATGCACGAGGTGGTCGGGGCGGACGGCGTCGCCCATCAGGAGAAGGACGCCACCGCCGGCGCCGAGGTCGAGACCGTGCGCGTCGATCTGTCGGCGTTCGGGCCGGTGACCTGCATCGACTGCCGCAGCGGCGCGGTGTTGACCGGTGCGGGCCAGGTGATCAGCGTGCCCATGCGCGCCGGCGAAGGCCATCCGCTCGCGCTGCTGCCCTACGCCAGCACCGGGTTCACGGTCACCGCGGCGATCGCCGACGGCGACCTGCACATCGCCTGGCAGCTGCGTGCGCCGGTCACCGCCTTCGCTCCGCACGTGGTGCATGTCGAGGTGCTGGATGCGTCCGGCGCGGCGCTGCGCCACCTCGTGCGCAATGTGCTCAGCGGCACCGACGGGCGCGGCACGCTCAGTCTGCCGCTGGCGGATGAGGATGGTCAGGGTCTGCGCGTCCGCGTTCACGATGTCCTGACCGGTCGCGTGGCAGAGGTCGGACCGGTGCGGTGAACGTCGGCGCTGGTCCTGGCGCCGATCGCCGGTGCTGCACGGCGTCCCGCGGTCTGCGCGCTACGCTGCCACCGTATCCGCGAACGGCGGCAGTGGGCACCCTAGGCAATCCGCCACCGCGCGCAGCAGCTCCGCCTCATCGACCGTCACCGTGCCGTCGGCCGCGACGCACCACGCGCAGGCGGCCAGAACGCGGCGCTTGATGCCGCTGCTGGCCAGGGCGAGGCCGGCGAGGGCGCGGTCGAGGGT
>JACDGQ010000007.1 GCA_013821615.1 Planctomycetota bacterium | reverse complement strand
GTGCGGCCGCCGCCTGCGTGCTGATCGCCTGGTGGTGGTCGAACAGCCACACGGTGGCGCGGGGCGATGGAGTTGCCCTGGCGGTTGGTGCCGACATTCCCCCTGCGGTACGCGATGTGCGCTTTTCTGACCACAGCCTGGTTGTCATCGCACCAAGCAGCCATGTGCGTCTGGGTGGCGATGCCCAGCACAAACGCCTCGATCTGACCGACGGCAGCGTCGAGGCGCACGTGGCACCACAGACCGGCGCTACCAGTTTCACCATCGCCACACCCCACGGTGAAGCCACGGTGCTGGGCACGCGTTTCCGTGTCGATGTGGAAGATGACTGCAGCGTGGTCTCAGTCAGCGAAGGCCGCGTCGCGCTGCGCAGCGGCGAGCATGCGCAGTCCGCCACCGCGGGCCAGCGCATGGTCGCCGCGAACGGCACGGTCGTGTTGGCGCCGCCGCCGTGGAACGACCACCGTCCACTCGGATGCGTGGTGCTCTCTGGCATGATGGGGCCGCCTGGACATCAGCCAGCGAGCAATCCCAGCGGCTGGCTGTTCGATCCTGCGATCGATCTGCAGCCGGCGGCATTTTCCGCCCGCATGACCGACGCGATCGATCAGGCGATCGCCGGACTCCGACGGGCGGATGCCCAGGGCGTCCTGCTCTACGGCATCGAAGGTGGGGTCCATCAACAGGACATCGGGTTTCCCGGTGACCCACGTCGCCTGGCGGAATTCGCGCCGGAGTTCGACGCCATTGCCGACGCGCTGTTCGCCCGTATCCGCACGGCCGGGTTCCGTGTCGGCGTCACCATCTCACCGTGGCGATTCGAGCGTCGGGGGACTACCTGGCACAAAGACGTGGAGCAAGCCGACAACGCGAGCGCGGAGGCCGAACTCGACAGCCGTATCGTCTATGCGCGCAAGCGCTGGGATTGCACGGTGTTCTTCATCAACACCGCCGGACCCGGGATCCCCACGCACATCCGCGTTCCCGCTGCCGCGTTGCGCGCCGTCGCTCTGCGCCATCCGGACGTGCTGCTCATCGTCGAAAACGCCACCATCGCCCATACCGCGGTCGCCGCAGGCCAGGCCCTGAGTGATCAGGCGGTACCGCCCGGCCGAACGGTGGTCCGCTTGCCGTGGTTCGGTGCCAACCCGACTCCCGCGGTGCTTGCCGCTGCCAAGGCTGCTGGCGATGTGCTGGTTTTCGATCCGCTGAACGCCACCAAGGTCGAGGCGCTGCACGCGTTGATCCAGCCATCCTCGCCGTAGCGGGACCGTTGCATCGCCCGCCCGGTGAACGGCCTTTGGTAATGCCCGGCGGTCGCAGAAGGGGGAAGCGCCGCACGGTCTGCGCGGGTAGGTAGAGCACGGATGGGCTGAATTAACCGCTTATTTCAGAGATTGTCTGCATTCGCCACTGCCGCTCTCCGCGTCTCTGCGCCTCCTGTTCGTCTCGGCACGGGATTTCCACAGGGCTCCCATGAGGCCCGAACAGCCAGCGGCGACGTAACTGTAACCACTTGCAGATGAGCATCTTGTGAATCCTGGCTCAAGTCATCGTAATGTTCCGGCTGCCAGTCGGGACTACGGAAAACGCCAAGGAATCTCTATGCGTGGTACTGATTTGCCGCTCTTGGTCATCACGCTCTGCATGGCGGCGCCGATGCTGCAAGCGGGCGATGTGCCGGCTGCGACGCGGGTGCTGTTCAGGCAACATTGCACGGAATGCCACGACGCTGAGACGAAGAAGGGAAACCTCGATCTGACAACGCTGACCGCGGATTTCACCCAGCCCGACAACGTGGCGCGCTGGCTGCAGGTGCACGATCGCGTCGCCTCAGGCGAGATGCCGCCGAAAAAGAAACCGCGTCCTGCGGATGCGGAGCGCGGCGCATTCCTTACGGCGCTGAGCAGGGAGCTTACCGCCGTCGATGCCAGCGCGATCACTGCCGCCGGTGGACGGACGACCGTGCGCCGTATGAATCGCGCGGAGTACGAATGCGCTTTACGCGATCTCTTGGCCTTGCCGTTGCTGCGGGTGAAAGAACTGCTGCCAGAAGACGGACAGCAATACGGCTTCGACAAGGTGGCCGGCGCGCTCGACATCTCGTATATCCAGATGACCAAATACCTGCATGCCGCCGACGTCGCGCTGCGTCAGGCGATCGTCACCGGCACGCATCGGCCAGAGACCACGGTCTGGCGCGAACCGGCCATTCGCCAGGACACGGCCCGCGCATCAGTCGCGCAAAAATGCGCTGTTCCGATCAACGGCCGGAACCTGGCGCCTGGGCTCAAGAGCCAGATCGCGGGGAACCCGGTGGAGGATTACGGGAATTCCTACCGGGCGCCGTGGTTTGACGGCGAAGCGGAGTCCCTGGTGGTGTTGTCGGGCGTCATCGGCGCGCACCAGCCGGAAGGGATCCAGATCGATCGTTTCCGCCCGACGGTGCCCGGCTGGTACCGCGTGCGGTTTTCAACCTGGAGCCTGCGCTGGGAGCGCACCCATGCAGTGGATGCCGTGCGTGGGATGGTGCGGCAATACGAATCGTGCGGCCTGCCATTCATCAAGGACGCGGACGGACACTGGCAAGCCACTCCGCTATCGGCAGAAAAACTGGCGATCAAGGGCGGGGTCGTCGGCGAATGGCAAGAGAACGTCGAGTTCTACGGGACTGCCGAGACCACCCATATCGTGCGCGCGTCGCTGAATGGGGTGCCGCTCGGCTATTTCAATGCCCTGCCGCTGAAGCCGACGACGCACGAGTTCAAGGTCTGGCTGAATCCCGGAGAGCGCGTCTCTTTCCACGTGATGACCCTGCCGGGCTGCGCCGCGCCAGGTGGCGGCTTCAGCCAGGGCATTCTCGACTACGATGGTCCGGGCGTCGCCTACGACTGGTTCGAGGTCGAGGGTCCGCTGATCGCGCAGTGGCCGCCGGAAAGCCAGCGGGGACTGTTCGGCGACAGTGCGGCCAACTCCTATCCGCGTCCTCCGGTGTCTGGGGCACCGATCGTCGAGCCCGGGACCACGGTGGCGCTTCCGCTCGCCGCGTTCACGGGCCCCGGTCAGATGTCAGGAGACGATCGCCTGCTCAATTGCAACGGCACCCTATCGATGGTCGTGAACTGCACGGTGCCGGGAGACCACCAGCTGGAAGTGACCGCGTTTGAAACCCATGCGGGCAACGAATCGGCAAGGATGTACCTGATGGAGGGGGGCAACGAGATGTCGCATGGACGTTTCGCGGTCGATGCGCTACGCGAATCACCAAAGAAATTCCACGCGCGTTTCACCGTCGCGAGCGTCGGTCCGGTCACGGTTGGCGTGCAGTTCGTCAACGATTTCTTCGATGAAAAGAATGCCGATCCGTCCCTACGCGACCGCAATTTGTTCCTGAGTCGCATCACCGTCACGGCGCCGCACTCGCCACCCGTCACGGCGCAGTCGGCCAAGCTATCCGATTGCCGCACGCTGCTCCGGGAATTTGCGACGCGGGCCTTCCGCCGGCCGGTGACGAGCGCCGAGATCGCACCGTATGCGGCCATCGTCGATCTGCGGCTGGACCGCGGCGCGGGCTTCGACGAAGCGATGATCGCCGGCTACAAGTCCATCCTCTGCGCTCCGGACTTCCTCTTCATCGGTTTGGAAGCAGGCATCCCCAAAGCTGGGAACGCCCGCCTGGGCGACCTCGCCTTGGCGTCACGGCTGTCGTTCTTCCTGTGGAATTCCGCTCCGGATGCCGAGCTGCTGGAGCTGGCCGAGGAAAACGCCCTGTCCCGGCCCGCGACATTGCGGGCGCAGACGGAACGCATGCTGCTCGATGACCGTGCCGAACGCTTCGTCGAGCACTTCCTCGATGAATGGCTGGAACTGAAGAAGATCGACTTCACCACGCCCGATCCCAATCTGTATCCCGAATTCGATCCATGGCTGCGCGACTCGATGCTCGCCGAATCACGGGGCTATTTCAGCACGTTGCTGAACCGGAATCTGAGCGTCACCCGGCTGGTTGCCGCTGATACGCTGCTGATCAATCAGCGCTTGGCCGAATTGTACGGCATCCACGGCGTCACCGGCGCCGAACTGCGCGAAGTTCCGCTCCCGCCCGGTTCGCCACGCGGTGGATTCCTGACCCAGGCGGCGGTGCTCAAGGTGACGGCCAACGGCACCGCGACCTCGCCGGTCCTGCGTGGCGTGTGGGTGATGGAGCGGTTGCTCGGCATTCCCCGTCAGCCACCGCCGCCAAACATCCCGGCGGTCGAACCCGATGCGACCGGCGCGGTCACCATCCGTCAGATGATCGAAAAGCACCGTGCCGACAGCGCCTGCGCCTCCTGTCACGCCAAGATGGATCCTCCGGGACTCGCGCTGGAGAACTTTGATGTCATTGGCGGCTGGCGCGATCGCTACCGCCTGGGAGGCGCGCCACGGAAGATCCAGAAGGGCAATGAGTCCGTGGACGAGCCATCGATCCTGATCGTCAGCTCAACCGCCGTGAACTACCTCAGTCGCACCCTCATGCGCCTGGGCTCAGAGGTCGATGCCAGCGGTGCATTGGCTGACGGCCGCACCTTCACCGATGTGAATGGTCTGCGCGCTCTATTGCTGCAGGACGAGGACGCCCTGGCGCGCAACCTGGTGCGCCAGTTGCTGATTTATGCCACCGGAACCGGTATCCGTTTCTCGGATCGTGCCGCGATCGAAGCGATCATCGCTCGCACCAGGCCCACCCACCACGGGGTGCGCGATCTGGTGCTGGGCGTCGTCTCCAGCCCCTTGTTCAACACCAAATAGAATGGCTACGCCATGATCAACCGTCCTGCGTCCGCACTCTCGCGGCGGACCTTCCTGCGCGCTGCCGGGGTATCGCTCGCGCTGCCGTTCCTGCACGCGATGGATCCGCCGGCTGGCGCCGGTGCGGCCACGATCCCGCGGCGGATCATCGCCATCTGCACCAACCTGGGCGTGTTGGAACGGTATTTTTTTCCGGCAGAAACCGGTCGCGGGTACGCCCTCACCCCTTATTTGGAGACGCTCAAGGACTTTCGTGAGCAATTCACGGTCCTTTCCGGAACGTCCCATCCGGACGTGACTGGCGGCCATTCGGCGGAGGCCGCCTTCCTGACTGCCGCGCCGCATCCTGGCTCAGCGTCGTTCCGCAACAGCATCTCGCTCGACCAGTTCGCCGCTGAACGCATCGGACATCTGACGCGGGTCTCGGCACTGCCGCTCGTGGTGGCGAAAAACGGCAACCAGTCGCTCTCGTTCACCTCCAGCGGTGTGATGCTGCCGGCTGAAAACAGCGCAGCGCAGGTATTCAAGGCGCTGTTCATTGCCGGAGACGCCGCAGCAGTGGAACGCCAGGTCGAAGACCTGCGCACTGGCCGCAGCATCCTGGATGCCGTGGCGCAACGCGCCGCCGCGCTGCAACAACAGCTCGGCACCGCCGACCGCCAGCGCGTGGATCAGTATTTCACCTCGGTTCGCGAAGTGGAGCGCCGTCTGGTCATCGCCGAGGAATGGGAGCGGAAGCCCAAGCCGACGGTCACGGCTCCGGTGCCCAAGGATGAGGAGTACCTGCTCGAGAAGCTCGCCGCGATGTACGACCTCGCGCACCTGGCCATCGCCACCGACAGTACGCGTCTGATCACGCTGATGGTGCGTCTCGACGGCTTCAGCGAGCACATTCCCGGCGTCGGCAGTGAGAGCCACAATCTCTCCCACCACGTCGGACGCGAGGACAAGATTGAGCAGCTCAAGAACCTCGAACTCGCACAGTTCCGCCAGCTCGCTGGACTGCTGAAGAAGCTCAATGCATCAAAAGAGGGTGACGCCACCCTGCTGGATCGCACCCAGGTGCTCTACGGCAGCAACCTGGGCAATGGCAACAATCACGATACCCACAACCTGCCCATCATCCTCGCTGGCGGTGGCTTCAAGCACGGCCAGCACCTCGCGTTCGACAAGGCCAACAACTACCCACTGCCCAATCTGTTCCTCTCCATGCTCCAGCGCCTGGGCGTCGAATGCTCCGCCTTTTCCTCATCCAAGGGCACGCTGCGTGGGCTGGAGATGACATGATGGTGGCCGTGAAGTACTGCGCATCTGCTCAGGCGGACCCGTCGGCTCCTCGGCCGGGGCGCGGCGCGCAATCATACCAACAAGAAGACCACCGGCTCGTGCTTAGGTAAGCGCGCGAATGACGAGGAACCCACGGAATGAGCCGTGCAACCGCCTCTCAGCCGACCCTTGCGGATGGCAGTCCATGACTCGGGACCAGGCGGGGTTGCTCCTCGCAGTCCGGCAGCTTTGGTCTGTCACAAACAGCGGGCTCGGGCTATAGCGTCATTGACGATGGAAAACGCACACCTGCTTGAGCTGGCCCGCACCGGTGATGGCCAAGCATTTGCCGATCTGGTCCAGCCGCACCTCAGACGGCTGCGAGCTTCCATCGCATTGCGGGCCCCGGCACGACATCTGGTCGATGAGGTCGCTCATGATGCGGTAGTCCATGCCTATAGGACGCTGGAGACCTTTGATGGCGCCGATCTCGGCGCGTGGTTGAGTCGCATCGCCTGGCATCTGCTTCGTGCTGAAACCCAGCGTTTTGCGCGGCAGCAGGTGCAGCTATCACGCTATGCCGTGGAGATGCTGCGCGAAACAGCCTCGCCAGCGAATTTCAGCGATGAGATTTCACGACTCCAGCGGTGTCTTGAAGCGCTACCCGGACACCTCCGTAGCTTGGTCGAGCAGCGCTATCACGAAGGCCTGTCGTCCGAGTCGATGGCGGAACGACTCGGCCGTACTGCCGAATGGATCCGTACCAACCTCTACCGTTTGCGCTCGCGCTTGCGGAGCTGCATGGAGGATGGCCATGACTGACTTCGACAACGGGGAGCAATGGGTCGAGGCTGGCGGGGCTCCGGCTGGGACTCCAGCTGGCGCCAAGGCTCCCGCTGATCTGCTCGACCAGGTCGCCCTCGATGCCGCGCTCCACGCTCTGCACGGCGATGTCGAGGCGGAATCACGGTTGGCGGATGCGATCCGTCAGACCCTCATGCGTGATAACCGGGCCAAGGCTGCCATTTCATCTTCCTCGGCAACGCCAGTGCGCAGGGCAAATTTCATCCGTGCAAACCGGGCCAGGGCTGCCGTTTCAAAGCGGTCAATGCGCCAGAGGTACGCCTTCGCGGGGGCGTTGGTGATGGCTGCCATGCTGGTCGTCGGCATCGGCACGTTGTGGTTGATGAGCCCGCTCGACCCACGGCCACGACTCGATGCCGGCAGCATTGCCGGTCTTGCTATCGGTGATCGCTTGCCGGTGGGAGGTGATCTCGTCTGCGCGACAGAAGTCCGAGTGCTGTGGTCGGATGGCTCAACGGCCAGGTGTGGGACGGCCAGCCGGATCCGAATTGCGTCGACCGGTATGCTCGAACTGCTGCGCGGATCGCTCGATTGCGCGGTCGAACCCCGTCCTCCCGGTCGGGATTTCACCGTCACGTCGCCCCAGGCGCAGATCGCGGTCAAGGGCACCCGGTTCACGGTGGAGGTGGCGGATGATGGGACCACGGTTTCCGTTGCGTCAGGACGCGTCGTGACCACTGCCGCCGTTGGTCGACTCGACCTGACGCAAGGCATGCGCGTGTTGTTCGCCACGGACAGCCATGCCTGGAGCGTCGTGCGTCGTTTCCTGCCGACGGATCCGGATCTTCCTCAGTTGCTGCTGTGGGGCACCTGTGGCACCTGGCACGGACAGCCGGCGATCCTGCCCGGCGACATGCCCAAGGAGGATGGCAGCGCCTTCCGCGAAATCGCCATAGGCCACAACCATGAGGACGAAGTCATGCCGTTCATCGCGCGCGGACGGCTGATCGCTGAGATCAGCCTCGATCGACCCTCTGCATTGCATTTGTGGACGCGGAATCAGCGGGCAAACCAGTCGCTGGTGACGCCCGTCGACATTCTCGCGGATGGGCAACTGCACCGGATCAGCATTGACCTCGCCACCCTCCGCGATGAGTCCGGGCGGGCGGTCAGCACCGATAGCGGTTGGTCCAAGGTCATTCTGCTGGTCGACGACCCGGCTGCCCGGTTTGTCGTCACTCGCATGACCTTCCTGAAGGAAGTCCCACTGTCACGCTAAGCGCTTCCAGGCTATGGCAGGCATGAGAAACCATTTCCGTGCCTGCGGCAGCAAGAGCATCCTCATGGCTGACCACCACTCCACACGCTTCGTACGGACACTGCTCGGTTTCCTTCTGGCGCTTTCCTTTGGACCGGCCCTTGCTGCTGCGGATCCAGGTTGGGTCGCATTGGATCCGAACGAGGCGGGAGCGAATCTGAGCAGTCGATACGCCGTCACGGTGAACGGCACCCCGGTTCCCGTGATCAAGATCCAGGGCGGCGCGGTGCCGAGCTACGTGCATTTCTCCTTCGCTGGCGAGGTTCACGTCAGGATCACGGTGAATGAACCAGTGAGCAGCTACACGCTCACGCCCAAGAGCTATGGCATCGCCTCGGCCGCCTCGGGTCAGGTCATCACGTTCACGCTCAACAAGCCGCGGCACCTGATCCTGCATCACGTGAATTCCTCGACTGAATCGCTCGGCATCTTCGCCGATGCGATTGAGGACGATGCGGCACGCCTTGGCGGCAGCGGCGTCATCAACGTGATGGACTACGGCGTTGACAGCAGCGGAGGTTCCAACAACTCGGCGCAGATCCAGAATGCCATCAATGCCATTCCGACGAACGGGACGCTGTACTTCCCGGCGGGAAGATACACCGCGAACGGCCTGAACTGCAAAGCCGACTCGACCATCTACCTCTCGGCCGGAGCGGTCATCCAGTCGAGTGCCGACGCGAGCGCGGGCACGATGTTCTCGATCAACGCCCCCAACGTCACCATCAAGGGACGTGGCGTTCTTGATGGACGTGGCGATGTGAATCGCGCTGCGGGACGGATGTACAACCTGATCGAGAACCACGCGAACAACTGGACGCTGGCGGGGGTCATCCTGCGGAATCCGACGGCGTGGAACATCATGACCTATGGCAACAACCTGACCTTCAGGAATGTGAAGTGGATCGGGAACATGGACAACGTGAACACCGACGGGATCGGCACGACGGGTACAGGCATCACGGTGGACGACTGCGTGATCATGAACAACGACGATCCGTTTGCGCTCCACACCCTGGGAAGTGGCGACACCGATTGCAACACGCATATCAACAACACGGTGGTCTTCAACCAGGTTGGTGGCGGCAGGATGTTCCTGCTGGGATTTTATACCTCCAGCGGCGTCACCTCGAATTGGAATGCTGAGAATCTCGATCACGCAGATGGATACCGGATCATCGGCAACACCACCGGGAACACGTTCGAGATCTGGGCGCAAGGAGCAGGTGGCGTCGCAAATTGCCAATTCAACAACATCCGCGTGGAAAATCCGCCGAACAGCCTGTTCGCGGGAGTGAACTACTGGAGCTTCGGGGGCGGAGACAACGGCAACGGCAAGATCAGCAATATCCGTTTCAATGAGATCCAGCAGGAATCCTTTGGAGCGGTTGGAAGCAGCCCGTGGCCAAACGGGGCCAACTCCTTCAACAGTGGCTGGTATCCCGCCAACAATTCCGGAAATACCATAAGCGACATCTCGTTCGCGAACTATTTCGTGGATGGAGCGAAGGTGAATAACCCGTCAGACGGTCGATTCTCAGTCGGGAACCAGGTCAGCAACCTCTCATTCCCGAGCACGGCCGTTGCGAAGGTGAACATCAATGCCAGCGACCTGATCGCTGACGATGGCGGCAGCAATCCGGGGGCCTTCACGGTGACGCGCACGGGCAGCACGGGGTCCGCCCTGACCGTCCAGGTGGCGGTCCGTGGCACGGCCGGCAACGGCGCAGACTACAACGCCATCGCGACCTTCGTCACCATACCGGCTGGCGCATCGGCCGCGCCGATCGTGATTGTTCCGAAGCCTGGTGGCGGTGGGACGGAGTACAGAACCGTGCTCGTCAGCCTGGTCCAGAACAACAATTACATGATGGACGCCAACTACCACGCCGTGGTCACCATCATCCATGGCGGGTCGGCCGATACGCAGCCTCCTGGTTCGCCCACTGGCCTCAACGCAGCGGATGTCACGGCAACGGCATTCACCTGCGCGTGGAATGCAGCGAACGACAACGTCAGCGTGACGGGCTATGAGGTCTTCGTGGACGGGGCCTCGGCTGGCACCACGGCGACGACCTCGCTACGGGTCACCGGCCTGTCACGGGCGACAACCTATGCCGTGGCGGTTCGGGCCCGCGACGCCGCTGGCAACTGGAGTTCGATGAGCACCGCGCTGCAGGTGACGACGTCATCGGCGGCCGCCGGTGCGACCTTCACGGGCACTTACTACAACAGCTTCGACCTGAGCGGTAGTGGTGTGGTCCGGGAAGACGCCGCCATCAATTTCGACTGGGGCCTGGGCTCGCCGCTGAGTGGCATCAACAACGATTTTTCGGCGCGCTGGCGCGGCACGATCACGCCGACGTATGGCGAGAGCTACACCTTCACCGCCACGACCGATGACGGCGTGCGGTTGTGGATCGATGGCATCCTGGTCATTGATCACTGGGTCAGTCAAGCGGCGATCCCCAGCAGCGGGACGATCACGTTGACAGCCGGCAGGTCGGTGGAGTTGGTCATGGAATACTACGACGGTGGCTGGGACGGCAGTGCGAAGCTGGAATGGCAGAGCGCTTCGCAGGCCCGTCAGCTGGTTCCAGCGGGCGCGTCAGCACTCGTCGGCCAGCTTCCAGCTGGTTGGACAGCGGCGGACGTGAGCACGCCGGGAGCGACCGGCCTGACGACGGTGAGCGGTGGTACGTGGACGGTGGTGGGTGCTGGCGCCGACATTTGGGGAACAGCGGACGAATGCGAGTTCGTGTCGATGCCCGTCACTGGCGACGTGAGCATCACCGCGAGAGTGGAGAGTGAGACGAACACCAATGCATGGGCCAAGGCGGGAGTGATGCTGCGTGAGTCGACGGCGACCGGGTCCCGTCATGCGTACACCTGCGTCACGTCCATGCAGGGCACGGCCTTCCAGCGCCGCCTGACGGCGGATGGCCCATCGACGCACACGGGTGGCCCTGGCAAGCCAGCGCCCTACTGGGTGCGTCTGGAGCGTATTGGTACGACGTGCATCGGCTCGGTGTCGCCGGACGGAGCGACGTGGACGGAGATCCGTCGCGAGACCATCGCCATGTCCAGCCAGGCGCGCGTCGGGTTGGCCGTCACCAGCCATGAGCATGGCACCAGGTGCACGGCGGTGTTCACCAACGTCGAAGTCATCTCCGCCGCCGCTGCGTCGAACTAAATAAGGGACCGCAACATGCCATCCATTCAGCGTCTGGTCATGGCGACCTTGGTTTCGGTAGTGATCTGCTCGTTCGCCGGCTGTGGTGGCGGTGGGGGTGGCAATCCGGCGACTCCTGGTGGACAAGGAAGTGGGCAAGCCCCGGTTGCTCTGGTGATGCCAGAGGTACGTCTGGGTGTGCAACGCCAGAGTACGACCATGGTGATGGTCAGCAGTCCCGACGCGGCCAGCGTCGTCAGTTTGGTCGTGCTCAGCGGCACGGATTGGGAGACTGCGGTGGCTTGCCCTGTCGCAACGCAAGGCGATGGCACCTGGCTTGCCAGCCTGCCGGTGACTGGCGGTACGAGCCTGATGTTCCGCTTGGTGCTGGTTGGTGGGAATACCGTCGAGTCGTCTCTTCCGATGGGGCGTCTGTAGACCATGCGCCAGAGAGAGCCGGCGATGATGGCGACGCCTGGACGCGCTCGGGACATCCCTGGTCGGAAGGTCCGTTGATGTCTGGTAGTCGCCGAGAAACGACCGTGCTTTCGTTGATTTTTGGAATCACTGTGCGTCAACGGGTTCGGCGCCTCGTACGGCACTGAGGACGAGGACAGCGTGGCCATCCAGCCGTCTCAGGGCTGCAATTCCGCCTTCACCAACCGCCCGATCTCCGTGAGCCGGTGCGAAATCAGATCGAGGTGCTCGCCGCCCAGGTGCACGTTCGCGAAATGCGCTGAGCGCGCGGCCCAGTAGCGTTGCAGGTATGCGCGGCTCGCGGCGGTGCCGTTCGAGGTGATGAGCAGGGTGCGCACCGGTAGGGAGCCAGGACGGCTGCCGGCCCACACCCACAAGTGGTTGTCGAAGGTCCCCGGGGCGACGTCGCTGTCGTTCGCGCTGGTGTCCGCGGGCGCGCGCGGGGCGAGCAGATCCCGGGTGAGCTTGCCTTTGAGATAGCGCCACAGTTCGGGGGTGGCGTTGCTCCCGAGGTGGGTCAAGCGGTAGAGCTTATGGTGGATGCCTAGCAGGAGCCGTTGGCGGTGGCGGCCGGCGAGGCGGCTGAGCAGCTGCAGCCAGCGGTAGGGTCGCGGCTTGGTCTCGGCATCGAGCAGCACCACGCTGCTGATCTGCGCGCCAGCGGCCAGCAGCTGGCCGGCGAGCTCCCAGGCGACCAGTCCGTGGATGCAGAAACCGAGCAGCGCCAGCGGGCCGCGGCGCATGCGGTCGGGCAAGGCCATGCGCATCCGACCGGCGAGCGCGGCGACCGAGTCGGTCAGCGCGGTGCCTGCGCCGAGTGGCGGAGCGAACACCACGACGGGATGATCGGGGATGAGCGACGCCAGGCGCCGGCAGTAGACCCCACCGCCAAGCAGATCGCCATGGAGCAGCAGCAGTGGCGTGCCGCGCGCATCGGGGTTGAGCACGATCGGTGCGTCGGCGTCGGCCGTCCCGCCTGAGCGGGCCTCCGTCTGGGTGTGCTTGGTGATGGCCTCGGCCAGGCGTTCGACGGTGGTGGCGGTGACCAGCACGCCGGGCGGCAGGGTCACGGCCATCTCGCTAGCGATGCGTTCCAGCAGGCGGGCGGCGAGCAGCGACGTCCCACCCAGGGCGAAGAAGTCGTCGCGTAGGCCGATGTCCGGTTGCTGGAAGAGCGTGCGGCAGATGGCCAGCAGCTGGACTTGGGTCGCGGTCCAGGGTTCGATGCGTTGGGCTCTGGTGAGTTGCAGGGCGAGCAGCGCCTTGCGATCGATCTTGCCGTTCGCGTTCAGCGGCATGCGGTCGAGCCAGGCGCACCAGGCGGGTTGCATGAAGACCGGCAGCACGCTGCGCAAATGCTCGCGCAGGTCGGGTGTGGTGGTGGCGGCGCGCGGCGCGACGTAGGCGACCAGCTGCTTGCTGCCGGAGCGGTCCTCGCGCACCAGCACCGCCGCCTCGGCGACCGCCGGATGCAGGCTCAGCGCTGCTTCGATCTCACCCAATTCGATGCGGTAGCCGCGGATCTTGACCTGATCGTCGCGGCGGCCGGCGAAGATGATCACGCCGTCCGGGTGCCAGCAGCCGAGATCGCCGGTGCGGTACATGCGACCGCCGTCGACGAAGGGATCGGGCAGGAAGCGCTCCGCGGTCAGCTCGGGCCGCTGGTGGTAGCCGAGCGCCACGCCGTCGCCCCCAGTGACGATCTCGCCGATCGCACCGGCGGGCCGGGGTTGGAGCTGGTCGTCGAGGATGTAGACCGTGCTGTTCGGAGCGGGCCGGCCGATGGGGATGGGGCCGTTGCAGTCGGCCAGGGTCACCTGATGCGCGGTCGACGTGGTGGCGTTCTCGGTCGGGCCGTAGCCATTCAGCAGGCGCAGCTGCGGGAAGCGCGTCAGGATCGTGCGGCAGGTGCCGGGCGACAGCACGTCGCCGCCGACGATCACCTGGACCAATTTCGCGAAGGCCTCGGGCCGGGTCTCGGCAAGCTGCTGGAAGACGCCGGTCGACAGCGCCAGCGTGTCGATGCCCTGGGCCAGGATCAGTTCGGCCATGGCATGGACATCGCCGGCGGCCGCGCCGGGCAAGACCAGGCGGCCGCCATTCATCAGCGCCGCCCACAGTTCGAGTGCCGAGGCGTCGAACGCGACCGGAGCGAAGAAGGCATGGGTGCGTCCGGCCCCGGCGCAGGTGGTGTGGTTGTCCACGGTCAGGCGCACCACGGCGCGATGCGGCACCACCACGCCCTTGGGCGCGCCGGTCGAGCCGCTGGTGTAGAGGATGTACGCGGGCGAGCCGGCGTTGGGCGGAGTGGCGCCGGGCGGTGGATAGGCGAGGTCGCTGCCGTCCGCACGGACGTCATCGCCGCACAGGATCAGCGGCAGGTGGTGGTCGGGCAGGCGCGCACTGGTGGCCGCATCGCTGATCACCGCGACCGCACCGCTGTCGGCGAGCAGGAAGCGCTGGCGTTCGACCGGCAGGTCGGGATCGATCGGCAGGTAAGCGCCGCCGGCGCCCAGCACGCCGAGCAGGGCGGCGACCAGTTCGACGCCCTTCGGCAACGCCACGGCGACCGGGGCGCCCGGTGTCCGCACGACCGCGCCCAGGCGGCTGGCGATGCGCGCGGCCTGGACCGCAAGGGCGCGATAGGTGATCTGCTGGTCGCCGTCGCTCAGGGCGATCGCATCGGGGCGGGCCGCGACCTGCTCGGCGAAGCGCGCGGGCATGGTCGCATCGCGCGGATACGGCGTGGCCCAGCCGGCATTGACGATGCGCATCTGGTCACTGGCGGCGCCCTCGCCCGGTGGCGGCCTGCGCGTCCGGCGCGTGGTCATGGGCGGCGGCTCCGCACGGCCTCAGACCAGCTGCCCACGCCGACCGCCGCTGAGCGTCGCGAGGTCGTCCGGCGCGAGTTCGATCTCGACCCCGGCCTGGCCGGCGCCGATCGCGATGGTCGGATGGGCGAACAGCTGCTCGTCGAGCAGCACCGGGATCGCGCCCGCGCCGAGCGGTGAGACGCCATGCGGCGGATAGCCGAGCTGCTCGGCCAGCGCCTGGCGGCTGCCCAGGGTCGCTGAGGTGGCCGCGAGCAGCCGGGCCACCGCGGCGAGGTCGAGCTGCGCGGTGATCGCGCACACCGCCAAGGCGTACGGCTGGGCCCCGCCGTGCACCGCCAGGAACAGGGTCTTGGCGATGCGTTCGCGCGGAATGCCCGAGAACGCCGCGAAATCCGCCGGGCTGCGGATCGGCGTCGGCGCGTGCGCGTGCTCCCACACGCGGTGCACCAGCGGTTGCTGGGCGAAAATGGCGCGGATCCGTTCGTGCATATCAGGTGGCTCTCACCGCTGCACCGGGGCCGCGGTCGCGATGCGGACGATGTCGTCGACGAATGGCGCCGGCAGATCGGGCGCGAAGCGCTTGAAGTACGAACGCAGGTATTTCTCGTCGTAGATGTCGGCATCCTGCTTCAGGAACATGAAGTCGAACGAGGTCATCTTGCGGATGACCAGCAGCGGGACCGGGCAACGCAGCGGACGGAAATCCGGATTGCGCACGCCGCCTTCGTTGCACTGGGGATGGAACTGGCCGAACATCAGGCCCTGCTCCACGAAGCGGGGTTTGAGCCGCGCCTGGGTGGCGTCGATGATGGTGGCGTACTCGTCCGGCGTGACGTCGGGCAGGACGAACAGGATGGTCTTGTAGATCGCATCCTCGCCCACCACGGGTTCGAGTTCCAAATACCATTCGAGGTGGTCGAGGATCATCGGGCCCGGCGATCCGTCGCGGTACGCCGGCTTCAGCAGGGGCGCCAACCACAGCGTCTCCTTCTCGAGCGCCGGGCGGACGAACGGGCAGACCGGTCCGGTTCGACCGAGATCCTTGTGCGGTCGGGCGAGGAAGTTCTCGATCCACCAGAGGACCAGCAGCATGCTCGAGATCGCACCCTGTTCGACACCGCCCCAGCGTTCGGGCGCGGTCAGGTCTGCCGGCGTGAAGAGTCGCAACTCATTGCCGTTCCTGGATCTGGTCAGCATCGGGGCGGCCTTCGCGCGGTCGTGGGGTGGGATCCGGTGAGCGTGTGCGCAGGCTACCGCCGGCCGTCTGCGCTACCTACCAGCAACCCCCCGTCTGGGGCGGCTGTCTATCTCACCGGCATGCATGATACCGCATTCCCGAGGTCAGATGGAGAAAATCCCCTGTGGCCAACGCCAACCTGGCCGCCAGCGGGGCGCAGGCCGCGTCGCACTCGCGCTGACGGGCGGTGCGCGCACCGGGCAGCAATCCATTCTGCTTAACTGTATCTCAGTTACCATACACGAGCATTCCCCATGCTGCACCTGCGCATCGATTCCGTCAGTGGCGTCCCGGTCTAGAGACAGATCCTGGATCAGGTCTGAATCACGGGTTGTCCTGTTTGCAGGTGGGTGGACATCGGCAGCAGATCAACGCTGCCACGAAGGACGTCGGAAACCATGTCGTGAGCGCTGAAAAGGTTCAGCAGGAGGCGGTCCCCGGTGCGCAGCAAGCGCCTCCCGCCTGATAATCAGCCGGAAGCTCGCCGTTCTTGGTCTCGCGAGGGTGCCGGGCGCGGTGCCCATCGCAGGCGAAGGGCTGCTGCGCGGATTCGGTGATGGCTTGGTAGGGCGGCAAGCCGATCACCTGGGCGGCATATGGTTCACTGGTCAGCAGGCCGTAGGTCTTGGCGCACACCGCCGTGCGTTCGCCGCGGCGGAAGACGTGCCCATCATCATCATGCACCTCGCTCCACGGGCCGGGGTAGAGCACCGCGTGGTTGCCTTCCCGACACGGCCCCTGCTTGCCCTTGTGGGCGACGACGGTGACGGATCGGTACTCGATGCCTTCCACGACCTGCCAGGGCCGTTCGTCCCGCTTCGCCAGGCGGACGCCATGGAATCCAGCGTCGACGAAGGCCTGCAGGAAACGGTCTTCGCGGAAGGCGCCGCTGATGCATCCCGACCACAGGGTCGGATCCGTGCGCAGATGCTCAGGCGCGTCCTCGTCGCTGACGATGTCGGAGATCGCCACCCGGCCGCCAACCCTGGTGACCCGGAACAATTCGCTGAAGAGCTGCTGCCGCTCGCGTTCGTTGACCAGGTTCAGCACGCAGTTGGACACCACGACGTCGATCGAAGCGTCGGCGATGAGCGGCTGCTCGCGCCGCAGCCGCTCCTGCTCGGCCTGCAGGGCGAAGAGCTCTTCCCGGGAGCGCACCGGATGGTCGGCCAGCCAGCGCTCGACCGTTTCCAGGTCCAGCGCCAGGTCCTGGATCGCAGCGCAGTGGAACTCGGTGTTCGCGAAGCCGACCGCGAGCGCCACCTGCGGCGCGGCGCTGCGGGCCAGCGCCAGCATGTCCCGATTGCGGTCGACGCCGATCACGCGGCCCCCGGCGCCCACCACCTGGCTGGCGATGAAGCAGATCTTGCCCCCGCCAGCACCGAGATCGAGGACGGTCTCTCCGGGACCGACGAAGCGACTCGGGTCGCCGCAGCCGTAGTCCCGCTCGAGGACCGCAGCCGGTATGGCGGCCAGGAACCGCGGGTCGTAGCTGACCGGACAGCACAGTGCGGGCTCGACGGCGTGGGCGGCGGCGCCGTAACGCTCTTGGACGGCCTGGGTCTGGTCCATGACGGCTGTTCCACGATGAGGATGATGCAGACCATGCGCATCGTCCGCTCGCTGTCGGGGAGTGTCCAGGGATTATGCCGCCTTGCGCAGTCTCGGCCGCCAACGCCGCGCTTGCGCCTTGGGCTGCGGATTGGGAACATCACTCCGCCTGGTGTGCAGGTGGACAGCGCCCTCGATCAGGTGCCCGCAGGGTCCGGACCGACGCGCCTGCAGCGCTGTCAGTTCCTGTACGTCGTCGCTCGACACGTGCCACCACGAGCTGATGCAACGCTTGCGAGCGGACAAGCCGGCACCGCGGTCATAATGACAGATCTCATTACCCAATGACCGGGGCAGCGCCCCGTGAACGCATGGCGATGCATCTTGCAGTAGGGCCTCGTGCACTTGAAAAACCACGGAAAGCCGTCATGCAGTGGCCGATTCTCCAACCACGGCTCCTGTAGGCGGGAAGGGGATTGTCGAGCAGGCCGACGGCCTGCGGCGGCAGGTGTGGTAAGACCTCAGGCCAGTAGCCGCTTCACCCAGGTGAGTTCATGAACAAGCGCCTCGTCAAATGGTTGGTGATCGGGACGGTGCTCAGCGCCCTGGTCCTGTTCTTCGCCTTCCATGGGCTGTCATTCCTGTCCTTCGCGAACCTCAAGGCCGAGCAGGCGGGTCTGCAGGACGGCTACCACCACCGTCCGCTGCTGTTCCTGGGCGCCTTCGCCGGCGCGTACGTCATCGCGGCGGCCCTGTCGCTGCCAGGTGCAGCACTCTTCACCTTGGCCGCCGGTGCGATCTTCGGCGTCACCGCCGGCACGGCGGTGGCCCTGGGCTCTAGCGCCATTGGCGCCAGCCTGGCGTTCCTCAGCGCGCGTTACGCGCTGCGCGACACCATCGAAGGCTCCTTCCGCACCCGGCTCGAGGCCATCAACCGTGGTCTGGCGCGCGATGGCGTGTTCTATCTGATCACCCTGCGCCTGATCGCGGTGATCCCGTTCTTCGTGGTGAACCTGGCGATGGGGGTGACGCGCATCCGCCTGATCACCTTCTTCCTCGGCAGCCTGGTCGGGATGCTGCCGGGCGCCCTGGTGTACGCCAACGCGGGCACGCGGCTGGGCGCCCTGAAATCGCCCGGCGATATCCTGTCCGTACCTGTGCTGGCCGCGTTCGCGGCGTTGGCCGTGCTGCCCTGGGCCGCCAAGGGCGCGCTCGGCTGGTGGCGGTGGCGCCGGACCACCGGCCGCTTCCCCGCGCCTGCGCAGTTCGATTTCGATCTGACGGTCATCGGCGCGGGTGCGGCCGGTCTCACCGCGGCCGCGGTCGCCGCTCAGCTGGGCGCCAAGGTCATGCTGATCGAGCGCGAGCGCATGGGCGGGGAGTGCCTGAACACTGGCTGCGTGCCGTCGAAGGCCTTGCTGCGCGAAGCGCATTTCCTTGCCGAGGCCCGCAGGCATGCCGCAGGTGATCCCACTTTTCCAGTCCCGGTAGCGGATCTGCCCGCGGCCATGGCCAGGGTGCGGGCGGCGATCGCCAGGCTCGAACCCCACGATTCCCGGGCGCGCTTCCAGGGCCTGGGCGTGACGTGCGCGAGCGGCGCAGCGCGCCTGGTCAGCCCCTACGCGGTCGCGGTCGCCGGGACGACGGTCACCTCGCGGACCATCCTGATCGCGACCGGGGGCAGCCCACGCCTGCCGGACGTGCCTGGATTCACCGGTATCGAGGCCCTGACCACGGAGACCGTGTGGGGTCTGCGCAGCCTGCCGCGGCGGCTGGTGATCATCGGCGGTGGCCCGGTGGGCTGCGAACTCGGCCAGTGCTTCGCGCGCTTCGGCAGCCAGGTGACGATCATCACCGCGCCGTACCAACTGCTCGAACACGAGGACCTCGACGTGGCGACCATCCTCGCCGACCGCCTGCGGGGTGACGGGATCCGGCTGGTGCTCGGCGAGCAGCTCGTGCGCTGCACGCATCAGGGCACCGACAAGATCGTGGTGAGCCTGGGCGAGAACGGCCTGAGCAATCATGTATGCGATGAGGTCCTGGTCGCGCTCGGCAAGCGGCCGAATACCGCGGCCCTCGGCCTCGCCGAACTCGGCGTCGCCATCGCCAAGGATGGCCGCATCGAGACCGACGAATTCCTGCGCACGAATTTCCCCAACATCGTGGCCTGCGGGGACGTCTCCTCAAAGCTGCTCTTCACCCACGTCGCCAGCGATCAGGCGTGGCGCGCGACGGCGAATGCGCTGCTGGCGCCCCTGTCGCATCAGCGCCCGGAGACCAAGGCGGTGCCGTGGATCACCTTCACCGAGCCCGAGGTCGGTCGCGTCGGGTTTTCCGAAGGCGAGGCCACCACGCGCGGCATCCCCATCGAGGTGACGCGCTACGATCTCGCCGAGAACGACCGCGCCGTGATCGACGGGCGGACGGGGATGCTCAAGGTCATCACCGGGCGCGGCACGGACCGGATCCTCGGTGCGGCGGTGGTCGGGCCGGGCGCTGCGGAGCTGATCGGCGAACTCACCGGCGCGATCGCCCGGGGAGTGGGCCTGAAGGCCCTGGCGACCGGCATGCACGCCTACCCGACGTATGGGGACGCCGTGGCGCGCGTGGCCGCAGCCTGGCGACGGGCGCATACGCCGGCATGGCAGCTCAGGGCTCTGACCCACTACTTGGCCCTGCGCCGCGCACCGGCGCGCTGGCGGCTGTGCCTGGGGCTCGCCGCCGTGCTCATGGTGGTCGTGGTAGCGGGCGCATGGTTGGGGGTCTCAGCAGTGGTCGCCCGCCACGCAGCCGCGCCGGCAGCCGTCGGGGATGCGCAGCCGCCCGTCCCTGGCGATCGCTGACATGCCGCAGGCAGGTGGCGGTGGACGCCCTGACCCGCCGGCCGCTGAGCCGATCGTGGTGGTCCTGGCGCGCGCTCCGGAGCTGGGCCTGGTCAAGTCGCGCCTTGCCCGCGACCTGGGCGACGCCGCGGCGCTGGCCGTCTACCGCACGCTGCTCGCCTGCACCGCCCGCGCCGTGCGCGCCTGGGATGGGCGCGCCGTGGTGCATTTTTCCGGATCAGCAGCCGCGCTTGCCGGCAGCCCGCTCGGCTGGCTGCCGCGCCTGCCC
>JACDGQ010000348.1 GCA_013821615.1 Planctomycetota bacterium | reverse complement strand
GCGCCGTGGCGCCCGCCGGCCGAGATCAAGGGCGCGATCTGGACACCCGGTCCGGGCGCGCGCACCATCCGCACCGAGGTCGGCATGGACCTCGGCCACTTCCTGGTCCAGCACAGCCGCGGCAAGCTCTCGGTGCGCGCGGCACGGCGCCATCTCGAGAACGGCTGCTGCCGCATCGACGGCCGCGTCGAGACCTACGGCAGCCGCCTGCTCAAGCGCGGCGAGGTGGTGGAGTTCTTCCTGCCCGAGGAGCGCGAGCACCACTTCGACCGCAAGCGCATCCTGCTCGACGACGTCGGCGTGCTCGCCTACGACAAGCCGCCCTTCCTGCCGGTCACGCCCACCGACGGGCCGAAGAGCTGGAGCCTGCTCGACATCCTCAAGGCCGAACTGGGCGCGATCTTCCCGGTGCACCGCCTCGACGCCGACACCTCGGGCGTGGTGCTGTTCACGCGCAACGAAGATCTCGCCAAGAAGATGGAGGCGCTGTTCCGCGACCACCAGGTGCGCAAGACCTACCACGCCATCGTGCGCGGCCACCCGCGCGAGACCGGCTCGCACCGCAGCTACCTGGTCAAGGTCGAGAGCCGTCAGGGCTTCGAGAAGTGGAAGAGCGGGCGCGGCGCCGACGCGCGCGAGGCGGTCACCACCTGGACGGTCGAGGAGCGCCTCGGCACCTACGGCAGCCTCGTCCGCGTCGAGCCGAAGACCGGCCGCCACCACCAGATCCGCCTGCACTTCAGCGAACTGGGCTTCCCGCTCTACGGCGATCGCATCTACGGCGACCGCCGCGACCCGGTGCACGCCATGCGCCAGCTGCTGCACGCCTCACGCGTGCAGCTGCCGCACCCCGCAGGCGGTCCGGACCTGGATGTGCAGTCGCGCCTGCCGCGCGAGTTCCTCGAGCTCGGGGAGCAGCTGCGCAAGCTGTGACGGATCACTTCGCCGGGGCGGGCGCGGGCACCGTGCGGTAGCGGGCGGGGACCTGGGCGCCGATGCCGGACTTGGTGGGCGCGGCCTGGTATTGCGCCACGGCCTTGGGCATCAGCTCGCCCAGTTTCTGGGCGCGGTCGCCGGACTGCGGGTGGGTGCTGAGGAAGGCCGGGCCGCTGGAGCCGAGCTTGGCGAAGCGCTGCCAGAAGCGTACCGCCTCCTGCGGATCGTAGCCGGCCTGCGCCATGTATTCGAGCCCCATGGCGTCGGCTTCCAGCTCGTGCGTGCGGCTGAACGGCAGCATCACGCCGACCTGGCTCAGGCCGCCGAAGGCGGCGAGGCTGAGGTTGGCGTTGGTCTCGCTGACGCCCTTGGCCTTGAGCACCTCGCCGAGGGTGGTCTCCAGGCCGCTCATGATGACACCCTGGGTCATGCGCCTGCCGCCGTGGCGGGCAACGGCGTGGCCGATCTCATGGCCCATGACCGCGGCGAGCGCCGCCTCGTTCTCGCAGTAGGGCAGGATGCCGGTGTAGACCGCGACCTTGCCGCCGGGCAGGCAGAAGGCGTTGACCTCGCTGGACTCGAGCAGGTTGAACTCCCAGGCGAACTGCTGGTCCGTCTTGACCACCGCCGCGAGACGCTGACCGACGCGCGCGATCAGCGCGTTGGCCTCGGCATCGGTGCACCGCTTCCCCTTGGCGAGCACGTCATGGTACGCGTCGGTGCCCATCTGCGCCTCTTCCGCAGGCGAGTAGAAGTTGACCCGGCGATCGGCTTCGGCGAGCGAGCAGGCGACTGTGGCGCAGGCCAGGATGGCGGCGAGGGAAGCGGCGAGGATGGGGCGGATCATGGAGGGCTCCGGGACGGTAGGGACGGGATACGCGAGCGGCTTGGGGATTGGCGAGCGCAGCGGCGCGTTCAACTGCGGTAGTCGGCGTTCTCACTGATGTATTCATGGCTGCGGTCGCCGCCGATCACCGTGGTTGCGACGTTGCCCAGGCCGAGGTCGACGCCGATCTCGACGGCGCGCTCGTGCGGCGGCCACGACACCGGCGGCTTGAAGGTCAGGCCGTCGGCGGGCGGGGTGCTGGCGTAGAGCTCGGCGGAGCGCAAGTGGTCGACCAGCAGCTTCTCGGTCGCGGGATCGAGATGGAAGGCGCCGGCGCTGAAGATCGTCGCGCCGCCCATGGTCAGCACGGTGCGGTGCAGGTCGAGGTCCGGGCGCACCGCGCCGACGTGCTTGCCGATGGCGGCGACCAGGCGGCCGACGTTGGGGTCGTTGCCGCACACCGCGCACTGGAACAGCGGCGAGTTGACGATCGCCTTGCCCACGCCGCGCGCCAGCGCGTGGTCGGGCGCGCCGGTGACGCGCACGCGGATGACATGGTGGACGCCCTCGCCGTTGCGCACCACGTCCTCGGCGAGGTCGGCGCAGACCTGCGCCAGCGCGGCGCGGAAGGCGCCGAGGTCCGGGCACGGCACGGCGCGCGACGACAGCAGCGCCACGGTGTCCGAGGTGCTGGTATCGGAATCGATGCTCATGCCGTTGAAACTGCCCTCGACCGCGTCGGCGAGCGCGGCGCGCAGCTCGCCGCGCGGCACGTCGCAATCGGTGAGGATGTAGACCAGCATGGTCGCGAGGTTCGGCTCGATCATGCCGGCGCCCTTGGCGATGCCGACGATGCTGCCGTTGCCGACCGCGGCGCGGCGGATCTTGGGGTAGAGGTCGGTGGTGACGATGCCCTCCGCGGCGGGTAGGATCGAGGCGCCCTGCAGCGCCGCGGCCGCGGCGGGCAGGCCGGCGACGATCGGATCGACCGGCAGGCGCCAGCCGATCACCCCGGTGGAGCTGGGCAGCACCTGCTCCGGCGCCAGCGCCTGGCCGGTGGCGGCGCTGATCGCGGCAGCCGCGGCGGCGCAGATGCGCTCGGCCGTGCCGATGCCGTCCGGTGCGCAGACGTTGCTGATCTTGTTGTTCACCACGATCGCGCCCAGGGTCGGTTCGTCGCGACGCTGGCGGCCGATGATGATCGGCGCGCCGGGGAAGGCGTTGCGGGTGAACATCAGGGCGAAGGCGTCGGTCGGGCGCTCGAGGGCGATGAGCGTGAGCGTCATGCGCGCCGGCTTGTGCACCTCGGCGGGCACGAACTCGAAGCGCGTGGTGCCGACGCGGAAACCCTGCGGCAGGGCCGCCTGGCTGGCGAGCCAGGCGCGGTGCTCAGCGGCGGAGCGGAACATCATGGCGGTGCTGGGCATGGCGGAAGTGTCGGGCGCGAGCCGCCCTGGCAAGAGCGCCATTGCAGCAACGTATCAGCGTCACCGCACGCGTCGTGCAGGCTGCACGGAAGCCATACGCATCAGCTCACTGACAAGGGTTTGCGCTTGGCACGCAGCGTGCCAGGGAATCCAGCAGAACACCCCAGCCCAAGGTAAGCGCCATGCTCGTCGTCGCCCCCTATGAGACCATCGTCGCGGTCGCCGCGGACCACCACCTCGCCGCCGAGATCCTGCACCAGCTGCGCACCGTGGGTTTCCCCGACCCCGAGTTCCTGGGGCACGACCCCGCCGATGGCGGCGTGATCCGTATCCTGGTGCGCGTGGACGGGCCCGCCGAACGTTCGTATGCCTGTGACCTGGTGCGCGATGCCGGCGGTGAGGTCGAACCGGGACGACGCGAGACCGGCACGCGCAGCTCCTTGGCGATGACCATGACGCTCGACCGCGCCGTCGCCTGAGCGGGTCGTGCGGCTCATGAGTCGCCGAGGGGCGGCCCGCTTCGCAGCAGCGGCCGGCGGGCCGCCGGTACAGTTCACTTGGTGGTGGCGTCCTGGATCTTCTCGCCGGCCTTCTGCACCGCTTCACCGGTCTTCTGCGCGCCTTCCTTGAGCACTTCGCCGGTCTTTTCGGCGGCCCGGTCCACGGCCTTGCCGGCCTGCTGCGCCGGCCCTTGACCGGTGTTCGCGTCACCGCAGCCGGCGAGCGCGAAGAACCCCGCCACGAACAGGAGGGTGCGAGCATTGCGTGGGATGGTCATGGTGTGCCTTCACGGTGTGGAGCGCGAAACCCGAAACAGGCGGAGTGCCGCATCCGCGACACGCGCAGAAATGATCTGGTCGGTGCCGCATATGGCGTGCCAGATCGCCGGAGTGGCATCGGCTCGATCCGCGCTCACACTCCGCCGCGATGCAAAACGCTGTCGGACATGTCGCAGGATGGTGGTCGGGCTTCTGGTCGCAATCATCCGTGGCGCTCGCGGTGCTCGGCGCCGACCACCGCTACCGCGCGGTCAATCCCGCCTGCTGCCGCTTGCTGGGCGCAGACGAGGCGACGCTGCTCGGCTGGTCCTACGAACGCATCGGCCACCCCCTCGACCTCGATGCCGAGCTCGACGCGCTGGTGCGCATCGCCAGCGGCGCCGCCAGCGCGCAATACGGCCGGCGCTTCCGCCCCGCGCGCGGCGCCGAGTTCGCC
>JACDGQ010000347.1 GCA_013821615.1 Planctomycetota bacterium | reverse complement strand
CCCGAGAGCGGCGGCCTGGCCGCGCGCCTGGGCCTGACCGGCAGCATGGTCCTGGCCCAGGCCGGGGTCGATGGCGGCCCGCTCGCCTGGTGGCTGGCGCTGGCGCGCAGCGAGCGGCCGCTGGTCATGGCCTGGAGTCCGGTCAGCGCGCCGCGCTGAGGCGCTGCCGATCGCGAGGCGCTGCGGATTGGAACGCAGAGGCGCAGAGCGGAAGGCACGGGGGCCGCAGAGGACTGCCTGACCGCTGAGTCGGCAGATATCAACCCTGGTTGCTGCCCCTGCCCCTGACCATGCCCTGCGCATGCCCGCCTCTGCGGCATCGATCCGTCCCGCTCTGCGCCCGCGGCGCTTTGTTGGCTTGGTGGGGCGCTAGGCCAGGTCAGGTAGAAGGCTGAAGTACAAGCCCGGTCAGCCCGGGCCCTGGGCGCAGTCTGGACCTCTGGCACTGCTCATGCGGCAGCCCACTGCAGGGCGCCCATGGCCTGACCCTCGGCATCATGCCGATCCGCCGTGAACGGGGTGGCCTTCAGTATGTTACACCCTGCCAGGAGGGGGTGGGGACTTGCTCGCCAAGGCCTGGGGAGCCGCGTTACAGTAGGCATCCCCGCCCGTACGGCCCCGCCACGGCCGATCCGGGACGGGCGGGCCCTCGGCACGGCAAGGATCAGACATGCGCAAGTCCCTATCGAACACCCTCTTGGCGCTGTCCCTGGCGATCGCGGGCGCGGCCCCGCTGGCGGCGGCCACGACCGGCGAGCGCGACGTGCAGGCGACTGCGGTCAACAAGCTCTCCTTCCTCGGTATGCGCCTCGCCGCCCGGCGCCAACTCGACGAGTACCTGGCCGCCGGCTACCCTGACGAGGGCCGCTGGTTCGAGAAGATCCTGACCCTCAATTTTGATGAGCAGTTCAAGGCCGCGGTGGCGGGCGAGCCGGGCAAGAAGATGGAGGCCGAGGCCAAGACGCTGCGCGCCGAACTCGAGGCGGCGGCGAAGTCCAATACCCTGCCGCCGGTGGCGCTGCGCCTGTTCAAGTCGGGTGGCAGCGGACTCGAGCGCCTGGCCAAGGACATCCAGCGCCTGATGCATCCGTTCCAGCCCAGGCCGCTCACCGAGTACCCGCCCGAGAAGAAGGATGCGCTCAAGCGCATGCTCGACGCCCTGGTGCGCCAGCTCGACGTCGACTTCAAGGCGGCCTATGAACTGGTCGCGGCCCACGCCCCGGCCGAGGAGATCATGCTCGGCCTGGAAGAAAAGGACCCCAAGTACCTGCCCCTGCTGAAGGAGGCGGTCAACCTGCGTCTCGACGCCCTGGTGGTCTTCAACTCAGGCTATACCGAACTGCGCGAAGCCGCCTTCCGCGGTGCGGAGTTCGGCCAGGACCCCAAGGTCTACGCCGAGGCACTCAAGCAGCTGATGGGCTGGATGCCGGACGGCAAGGCGACCCTCGCCGAGAAGATCGCGACCTGGGAGTTCGATTTCGGCGAGTCCAATCCATTCCTGAAGGCGTACACCGCGATGACGCTCAGCGCGGGGGTCGTCGCCGGCGTCAAGGGCGCCAAGGACGACGACGTCGACGGCAGCCTGAACGCGGTCATCAACTTCGACACCAAGGACTTCCACGACGCCAAGGTGCGCGCCGAGATCTACGGCCTGCAGTTCAAGGTGCTGGCGCACGCATTGCGCTGGCGTCTTGAGCAGGGCAAGAACGAGGGCTACGCCAAGGGCAGCGAGATGTGGGAGGCGTTCCTGGCGCGCGCCAAGAACGATCCGTGGCTGAAGTTCGCGACCACGCCGGCGGACATCTCCGACGAGCTGGCGCAGGCCTACATCTCCGCGGCGCGCCTGCTCCGCGCCAAGGGCGATGAGGGTGGCTGCATGGCGCTGCTCGCAGAAGTCTCTGCCGCGCACAACAGCATGGGTAACTACGGAAAGCAGTGGATGCGCGCCGGCGGTCCCGAGTCGAAGGGCGGCTGGTCGAAGCCCCCGATCGCCGCCGACCCCTCCCTGGCGGTGTCGGTCGCGAAGTCGCTGTTCAGCGACGCGAGCAGCACCGCCGATCCGTGGCTGGCGCGGCAGAGCGTGATGAAGGCCGCGGTGCAGCTGCGCGATGCCGTGCTCGGCCTGAATTCCGCCGCCTACGAGGGCCAGTTCATCGAGCAGGCCCCGCAGGTGTACCACTATTACGCGCTCGCCATGCACAAGCTCGAGTGGCGCTACCAGGCCGCGCTGGTCTCCATCGAGGGCGCGCGCGTCATCGCCGACCGCATCGATGACCTGGCGCGCCAGAAGAAGGCGAATCCCTGGCGCATGCCTGGCAAGGACCCGGCCTTCGTCGAGGGCAGCGGGCAGATGGTGAAGCAGCTGGTCGGCGAGGCCTATAACTACGCGAACATCGTCAGCGCGCGCAACAAGGCCGCGCAGCACCTCATCGAGGAGGCCGCTCTGCTGCAGAAGCGCATCGCCCCCGAGGACAGCGGCAAGGCGCAGGATTTGAACATCCTCGGCATCGCGCTCAACGAAGGCAACTACGAGGAGGCGATCGGCCTGGCCCGCGCCTACGCCAAGGCCTATCCGGAGGAGGACCTGCGCGCCTTCGGGCTGATCTGCTCCGCCACCGTCAAGTGGGTGGACAAGCTCAGCGCCAGCAAGGACACCAAGGACAAGGACGCCGCGCTGCGCCTGAGCAACGATCTCGAGCAGGAGATCAACGGCGTGATGGAGAAGGTGAAGCAGGAGCTCGCCGACCCCAAGATCACGCCGGCGCGCAAGAAACTGTGCGAGCAGACCCAGACCACGGTGCTGGGCGTGGGCATCGCGAAGAAGATCGCCGACGGCAAGAACGAGGAGGTGATCAAGCAACTCGATCCGGCCTTCTGGAAGACCGCGCCCGGCGACGACGTGCTCAGCGCCATGCTGGTGCGTCAGCTCGCCAAGGCGGTGTTCGAGATGAACAAGGCCGCGCTGGCCGGCGACAAGGCCAAGGACCCGCAGCCGCTGCTGCACGACTGGCCGCTGTTCCAGCAGGCGTACGCGATCATCAAGCGCCAGCAGCTGCGCCTCAAGGGCAGGAACGTCGACAGCGACCTGCGCAACGCCTCGGTGCTGCTCTCGGGCGCTTTCAGCCAGGTGATGAGCCAGGCCGACCAGCTCTCGCGCCAGCCGGGCGCCTCGCCGCAGCTCGCGACCATCGCCGACGAGGCCAAGCGCGCCTTCGCCGACCTCTACGAGCCGCTGATCACGAGCGTCACCAAGCCGGTCAACGTGCTCGCGGTGGCGAACACCCTGTGGACGCTCAACGAGCACGAGCGCGCGGCCGGGCTCTATGAAAAGTACCAGAAGACGCTGCTCGCCGACAGCAAGCTGCAGGCCTTCAAGAAGGACACCAAGAACGTCGTCGACGCTTATACCGCGCAGATCGCCACGCGCGCCGAGTTCAAGAAGCCGTGGGCCGAGGTCGTCGACCTCGCTTGGGACAGCGAGGACGAGCTCAAGCTGTTCGAGACCGCCCCGCCCGACCAGTGGAACGGCCACGTGCGCGCCGACTACCCGAAGTGCCTGGCCAAGATCGCCGACTTCCGCACCAAGGTGCTGGCGCCGCTGCGCACCGTGCTCGGCGACGAGCAGTACAAGGTGGTGGGCGCCGCCCTGGCCGGCTTCGAGGACCTCATCCAGGTCTCGGCCTACGACCTGACCGTCAACACCCGCCTCGCCCACGCCTACCGCGAGGGCGGCGACACCGCGCGCGCCCTGCCCATCCTGCTCGAGCTGTTCAAACGCTACCCGGACAATTCTGATTACGCGATCGGCTACGTCGACGCGGTGCTCGAAGGCATCAAGAACCCGGGTGTGGGCGGCTTGCCGCCCAAGGACAAGGTCAGCGCCGCGCGCAAGATCGCGATCGACAACCGCAACGCGCTCGCCCCGGACGCCAGTCAACGCGACGCCTACTGGCAGGCCTACATCCAGGTCTGGCAGCTCTCCGGTGCGCTCGGCGAGGTCAAGGGCCTGAACGACGATCTGTCCTTCAAGCGCCGCAACAAGTCCGACGTCTCGCGCGACCTGATCGGGCCGCGCCTGGCCGGCGACGACGCGCGCGTGCGCCGCCCCAAGAACTCGGGCGCGGTGCAGATCGCCGAGAGCTTCCTCAAGCTCTACGAATACAGCGGCGTCACCGAGAAGCCGTCCTACCGCATCGACCATGTCCAGGTCGGGGGCAAGTCCGAGACCATCTTCGTCGACGCGGATGCGTCGGCGATGGAGGCGCGTGTCGTGCACGACGCCGACGAGGACCGCGACGTCACGGTGTTCGTGGCGGTCGGTTCGCCCGTGGCTGCAGATCCGGCGCCCGCCCCGGCGGCGGCGGTGGCTGCGCCTGTCGCAGCACCGGCCGCGCCGGCCGTGAC